>NZ_JBHTSF010000054.1:0-54079 GCF_042795295.1 Streptomyces sp. NPDC056486 | reverse complement strand
GCACAGGGGACGGGGTGTGGCTAGCCCTCGAAGCCGCGCAGGCGTTCCATGTCCCGGCGGTCGCGCTTGGTGGGGCGACCGGTTCCTCGGTCGCGTACGCCGGCGGGGGCCACGGCCTCGCGGGGCGGTGGGGGAGGGCTGTTGTCGACGTAGCACTCGACGGCCACCGGAGGGCCGACGCGCTTGCGGATGAGGCGTTTGACGACGACGACGTGCTCGCGGCCGTCCGCGTGGCGCAGGCGCACCTGGTCGCCGACGTGCACGCCGTAAGCGGGCTTCACGCGCTCGCCGTTGACCCGCACATGGCCGCCCTTGCAGGCCGCCGCGCCCATCGGGCGGGTCTTGACCAGGCGTACGGCCCAGATCCAGGCGTCGATCCGCACGGACCCCCCGCCCGCAGCACCGCCCGCACCCGCGCCCCCGCCTGAAGTCTCCGAAGCCATGCCCCGACTTTAGTGCCTGCCCGGCGGTTCATGGCCGGGGCCCGCGATGCCCGGCTCAGCACCTCGCGGCATGGCGGCTCGGCCGGGAAGGCGCTGTGTGGCAGCTGTGCGGCAGCAGTGCGGCATCCCCGGCCGCCCGGCGAGCCGTTCGGAAACCGTTCGCCTCGGAGTCTGATAATTCGGGCTAATCACCACAAAGCCGGATGCAGACCCAGGGGTGCCGCCTATGAAGCTCGAAGCCACCGTCGATGACCTGATGGACACGTTGCGCGCCGACCTCGAACGGCTCGCCGCGATCCCCTCCATCGCCTTCCCCGGTTTCCCGGCCGAACCGGTGAGGGAGGCGCACGATCTGCTGGTCGAGCTGCTGCGGGGAGCGGGGGTGCCGACCGTCGAGCGGCTCGACCTGCCGGACACCTCGCCGGTGATCTACGGGGAGATCCCGCCGCCGACCCCCGAGGCGCCGACGGTCCTGCTCTACGGCCACTACGACGTCCAGCCGCCGGGTGACGAGAGCCTGTGGAAGTCGCCGCCCTTCGAGCCGACCCCGATCGACGCGGCGGAGAGCGGCCTGCGTGCCCGGGGCATCGCGGACGACAAGTCCAACGTCATCGCCCACCTGGGGATGCTGCGGGCCTACGGCGGCCGCCCGCCCGTCGGGATCAAGATCGTCATCGAGGGGCAGGAGGAGTACGGCAGCGCCTTCGACGCCTATCCGCCCACCGACCCCGAGCGGTTCGCCTGTGATGCCATGGTGGTCGCCGACCTCGGCAACCTCCGCCCCGGCACCCCCACCCTGACCACCGCCCTGCGCGGCGCGTCCGAAGTCGTCGTGGAGGTGCGCACCCTCGACGAGCCGCGCCACAGCGGGGAGTTCGGGGGCGCGGCGCCCGACGCGCTGCTCGTGCTCCTCAAGGCGCTTGCCACCCTCCACGACGTACACGGAGACGTGGCCGTGGAGGGGCTGCGGCGCGAGGAATGGAGCGGCACGAGCTACACCGAGGACGAGTTCCGTTCGCTCGCCGGTGTGCGCGAGGGAGTGCCGCTCATCGGCAGCGGCAGCCTGGGCGAGCGGCTGTGGAGCGGCCCCGCGATCACGGTGATCGGCTTGGACGCGCCCGGCGTCGAGCACGCCGCGTCGGCCGTGGTGCCGTACGCACGCGCCAAGTTGAACCTCCGCTTCCACCCCCGTCAGGACGCGAAGGAGGCGCAGGACAGGCTGGTCCATCACCTGCGCTCGCTCACCCCCTTCGGCGTCCACCTCACCGTCACGCCCGGCGACACAGGACCCGGCTACGAGGCGGCCACCGGCGGCCCCGCCTACCGCGCCGCGCGCGCCGCGCTCAAGGAGGCCTGGGGCGAGGACGCCTCGTTCGTGGCGACCGGTGGCTCCATCCCCCTGGTCAACGGCCTCGCGAAGGCCGCACCCGGCGCCGAGGTCCTGCTCTTCGGCGCCCAGGACAGCATGTGCAACCTGCACGCCCCGAACGAACGCGTCCTCTTCTCCGAGCTGCGCAACACGGTCCTCGCCATGGCCGCCTTCGTACGTGAGTACGCCGCCGACTTCAGCGGACCCGACGCAGGACCCGACGCAGGCTCCGGCGCCGCCGGGGAGAGCGGCGTATGAGTACCACCGCGACCGGCCAACCCGGCACCGAAGAGCCCGAGCACAAACCGAAGTTCACTTTCCCCAGCGCCCTGACCATCCTCGCGATCGTCACCGTGGCCGTCTGGCTGCTCGCCTTCCTCATCCCGTCCGGCGCCTACGACCGCAACGACAAGGGCGCCCCCGTCGAGGGCAGCTACCACCGCGTCGACTCTGGCCAGAGCTTCGTCGACCGCCTCAACGACCTCTTCCTCGCGCCGGTCAACGGTCTGTACGGGATCCAGGACGAGAAGTCGGGCGTCGTCGGGCCCGACATGGCCGGTGAGCTGTACGGAAGCGCGGGCGTGTTCCTGTTCGTGCTCGCCATCGGCGCGTTCATCACCGTCGTCTTCGCCACCGGCGCGCTCGACCGCGGCATCGGCCGTCTCGCCCACCGCCTTGGCGGGCGCGGCGCGATGCTGATCGCGGGCGTGATGGTCGTCTTCTCCGTGCTGGGCACGGTCGAGGGATTCGCGGAGGAGACGCTCGGCTTCTACGGCCTGATCGTGCCCCTGATGCTCGCCCTCGGCTACGACCGGATGGTCGCGGTCGGCGCGATCATCCTGGGGGCCGGGATCGGCGTGCTCTGCTCGACGGTGAACCCGTTCGCGACCGGCGTCGCGTCCTCCGCCGCGGACATCTCGCTCGGCGACGGCATCGTGCTGCGGTTCGTGATGTGGGTCGTCTTGACCGCGGTCACGATCGCCTACGTCATCCGCTACGCGAAGCGCGTGCAGAAGAACCCGGCACGCTCCCTCTCCGGCTTCCTGCCCGGCGACCGCGAGCAGACCGCGTCCGACGCGGGCGAGGTGCCGGAGCTGACCCGCCTGCACAAGGCTGTGCTCGTCCTGGTCGCCCTTGTCTTCGCCTTCATGATCTTCTCCGTGGTGCCCTGGTCGAGCGCGCTCACGGGCAAGGCGGACGCGACGCCGTACGGATTCGAACTCGGCTGGTCCTTCCCGCAGTTGGCGGCTCTCTTCCTCGTCGCGGCGGCGCTCGTCGGCTGCGTGGCGCGGATGGGCGAGCAGAAGCTCAGCTCGACGATCATCCAGGGCGCGGCCGACTTCATCTCGCCCGCCCTGGTGATCGTGCTCGCGCGCGGCGTCACGGTGATCATGAACAACTCGAAGGTCACGGACACCGTCCTGCACTCCATCGAAGGGGTGGTGAAGGGGACGTCCTCCGGCCTCTTCGCGATCATCGTCTTCGTCGTGAACCTGCCGCTCGCCTTCCTGATCCCGTCCACATCCGGCCACGCGACCCTCGCCATGCCGATCCTCGCCCCGCTCGCCGACTTCGCCGGGGTCTCCCGCTCGGTCGTCGTCACGGCCTGGCAGGCGGCGAGCGGCTGGATGAACCTCTGGGTGCCGACGACCGCCGTGACCATCGGTGGCGTCGCGCTCGCGAAAGTCGGCTACGACAAGTACCTGCGCTTCGTCTGGCCGTTGCTCGCCATCTTGTTCGTACTGATCTGCGTCTTCGTGGCGCTTGGAGCGGCTCTCACATGACAACGACCTCACCAGCTGCGGTGGCTCGGCCCTCGGCCGCCGCTTACCGCAATCTCGCCGTGGCCACCATCGGGTTCACGCTCACCTTCTGGGCGTGGGACTTGATCGCGCCGCTGGGCAGCGATTTCGGGGAGCGGCTCGGCCTCTCCTCGTTCGCGCAGTCCCTGCTGGTCGCCGTGCCGGTCATCGTCGGCTCGCTCGGCCGTATCCCGGTCGGTGCGCTGACCGACCGCTACGGCGCCAAACTGATGTTCCCGCTCGTCTCGGCGCTCACCATCGTGCCGGTCCTGCTGATCATTCCGGCCAGGGGCAGTTACGTCGCGATGCTCGCGGTCGGTTTCCTGCTCGGCCTGGGCGGAACGACGTTCGCGATCGGCATCCCGCTGGTCAACTCCTGGTTCCCGCCCGCGCACCGCGGCTTCGCGCTCGGCGTCTTCGGGATGGGGATGGGAGGCGTGGCGCTCTCCGGGTACTTCACGCCGCGGATCGCCAAGCACGGCGAGAACCTGCCGTTCGTGGTCGTGGCGGTCGCGCTTGCCGCCTTCGCGGTGGTCGGGGCGCTGCTCATCACCGACCGCCCCGACCGGCCGGTGCCGACGAGTCCGCTCACCACCCGCCTCGGGGAGGCAGGGCGGCTGCGGGTGACGTGGGAGCTCTCCTCGCTGTACGCGATCGGCTTCGGCGGCATCGTCGCCTTCGGGGTCTACCTGCCCACATATCTGAAGACCTGGTACGACCTCTCGCCCACGGACGCGGGCACGAAGGCCGCAGGGTTCGCCCTGGTCACGGTCATTTTCCGGCCCATCGGCGGCTGGCTCTCCGACCGGATCCACCCGGCGACGGTCACCTCGTCCGCGCTGGCCGTCGTCGCGGTCTTCGCCATCGCGCAGGCCTTCGAACCGTCGCTGAATCCGGGCGGCACGATCTGCTTCCTGGTCATGGCGGCGGGCCTCGGCACGGCGAGCGGCGCCGTCTTCGCGCTCGTCTCGCAGGTGACGCCACAGGCGCAGGTCGGGTCCGTGACGGGGATCGTGGGGGCGATGGGAGGCCTGGGAGGGTTCGTCCCGCCGCTGGTCATGGGGGCGATCTACAGCGCCAAGGACTCGTACTCGATCGGATTCATGCTGCTCTCGGA
Source organism: Streptomyces sp. NPDC056486 (assembly GCF_042795295.1). Lineage (NCBI taxonomy): Bacteria > Bacillati > Actinomycetota > Actinomycetes > Kitasatosporales > Streptomycetaceae > Streptomyces > Streptomyces sp. NPDC056486. Next base: position 49,348 of record NZ_JBHTSF010000054.1, on the reverse strand, counting down.
TCTGGCGCTCGCGGGGTGTGTGTACGCGTACGGGCGGATGCGGGGCCTGCGGGCCGGGTAGCGGCGGAGCCAGGGTTCGGGCGGGCCCTGCGGGGTCATCCCCAATCCCGCCCCTTCCCGAAACCATGGGGCTTCGCCCCCTGGACCCCGACAAGATGGCCTCAAACGCCGGCCGGGCTGAAATCTTTCAGCCGTCCGGCGTTTGAGGACCGGGGTCTGGGGCGGAGCCCCTGCGCGGCGAAGCCGCCAATAGATGCAGCCGGGAAGGGGCGGGGTTGGGGACTAACCCTGTTCCTCGTCCTCGCCGAAGAGTTGCCGCACCGTCGACCGGTAGTTGGTCCTGACATGGGCCAGCGCCACGCCCCGCGCCCGCTCCGCATCCCCCGAGGCCACCGCCTCGTACAGCTCCCGGTGCTCCGCGAGCAGATGCGTCCACTCCTCGTTCCGCCGCGTCATCCACCGCAGCCGCCCGTCCACCGGCTCCATGACCGACGTCAGCAGGCCGTTCCCCGCCATCGCCAGGATGCGGTCGTGGAAGCGCGTGTTGATGTCCGTGATCGCCTCCGCGTCCGCCGTACGCGTCGCCTTCGCGGCGCTGTCGAGCAGGGTGGACAGCTCCGCGAGCCCCTCCTCGGTGGCGCGCTGCGCCGCGCGCCCCGCCGCGAACACCTCCAACGCCTCGCGCAGCTCGAAGAGTTCGGTCACGTCGGTACGGGTGAGGCGGCGGACCACGGTTCTGCGCGGGGTCTCGAAGGTGACGAAGCCCTCGGCGACCAAGGCCCGGATCGCCTCGCGGACCGGGACCCTGGACACTCCGAGGCGCTCCGCGAGCTCCCGTTCGACCAGGCGGTCGCCCGGGCCGAGGCGTCCGGCGATGATCTCCTGCCGTAGCTCGGCGAGCACGCGTTCGCGTACGGCGGCCAGCGGCTGCTCCACGGTCGTCATGGTGTCCATCATTGCCGAACCCCGCATCGATTTACCGATTCGTAACCGTACGGACATTGCCGGGCGCCTCCGGGAGCGGGAGCATGACGGAATCTTTGGTATACCAAACTTTGGTATACCAAAGAGCACCGCACCTCCGTCCCCCTTGCAGGAGGCCCCGTGTCCCTCACCGAGCGCGCCGACGCCCCAGACGCCGCGACCGACTTCGTGCCCGATCCCCGTCTCATCAACGAAGACCTCGCTCCCTCCGCCGAACGCAAGTGGAAGGTCTTCGACCTCTTCGCCCTGTGGATGTCCGACGTCCACAACCTCGGCAACTACACGTTCGCGGCCGGTCTGCTGGTCCTCGGCCTGAACGTCTGGCAGATCTTCACCTCGCTCCTCGTCGGCTTCCTGCTCATCTACGTCGGGATGAACATGATGGGGCGCATCGGCCAGCGCCACGGCGTGCCGTTCCCCGTCGTCAGCCGCATCAGCTTCGGCGTCTGGGGCGCCAACATCCCCGCCCTGATCAGGGCCGTGATCGCCATCATGTGGTACGGAATCCAGACCTATCTGGCCTCCATCGCGGTCAATGTGATGCTGATCGCCGCCTTCCCGGGCCTCGACTCCTGGACCGAGCACTCCTTCCTCGGCCTGCACGCCCTCGGCTGGTGTTCGTTCGTCGCCCTCTGGCTCGTGCAGGGGCTGATCATGACCCGAGGCATGGAATCCGTACGGAAGTTCCAGGACTTCTGCGGGCCCGCCATCTGGGTCGTGATGATCGCCCTCGCCGTCTGGATCCTCTGGAAGGCGGGCTGGACCATCTCGCTCACCAGCACCCCCAACCCCGTCTCCACCGGTGAACAGGTGCGGCAGTGGTTCGGCGCCATCGGGCTCATCCTCGCCACCTACGGCACGCTGATGCTCAACTTCTGCGACTTCTCGCGCTTCGCCCCCGACTACCGCACCGTCAAGCGCGGCAACTTCTGGGGCCTTCCCATCAACTCCACCGCCTTCGTGATCCTCTCCGTCATCGTCACCGCGGGCAGTCTCGAAGTCTTCGGCAAGGCCATCACCGACCCCGCCGAACTGGTCGCCGAGATCGGCAACACCTGGGTCCTCATCTTCGGGGCGCTCACCTTCGCCGTCGCCACGATGGGCGTGAACATCGTGGCCAACTTCGTCTCACCCGCGTACGACCTGGCCAATGTCTGGCCGCAGAAGATCACCTTCAAGATCGGCGGGATCATCTCCACGGTCGCCGCGCTGCTCGTCACGCCGTGGAACCTCTACTCCAACCCCACCGTCGTGAACTACTTCCTCGGCGGCCTCGGCGCCTTCCTCGGACCGCTGTTCGGGATCATCGCGGTCGACTACTTCTGGGTGAAGCGCGGGCGTATCGACGCCGAAGCGCTCTTCAAGGCCGAGCCGGGATCGCCGTACTACTACAAGAAGGGCGTCAACCCGAAGGCGCTCGCCGCCTTCGTGCCGACGGCGGGCTTCGCGGCCGTCTGCGCCCTTGTGCCGTTCTTCGACTACGTCGCGCCGTACTCCTGGTTCATCGGGACGGCGACGGCCGCCCTGCTCTACGCCGTGCTGTGCCGCGCCGAGCGGTCCGCGGCGCTCACGGACGCGGTGGAGGTGGAGGGCTAGTGCGCATCGTCGTCACCAACTGCAACACGACGCAGGCGATGACCGAGGAGATCGTGCGCGGCGCCCGGGACGCGGCAGCCCCCGGCACCACGATCACCGGCCTCACCCCCGCCTGGGGGCCGGAGTCCGCCGAGGGGTGGCTCGACAGCTATCTCTCGGCGGCCGCCGTCCTCGACACCCTGCGCGGAACCCTGCGCGCAGACGAGGAGCCGTACGACGCCGTGGTCATGGCCGGGTTCGGCGAGCACGGACGCGAAGGTGCCCGGGAACTCCTGGACGTGCCGGTCGTCGACATCACCGAGGCCGCCGCGCATCTGGCCTGTCTCCTTGGCCGGCGGTACGGCGTCGTCACCACCCTCGACCGGGCGCGCGGCCAGATCGAGGACAGCCTGCACGCGGCGGGCGTCGCGCAGAACTGCGCCGCTGTCGTGGGCACCGGGCTCGGCGTCCTGGACCTCGGGGACTCCGAGGTCACCGTCCGCGCCTTCCTCGCCGCGGCCGAGCGGGCCCGCGACGCGGGGGCCGAGGTCCTGGTGCTCGGCTGCGCCGGGATGACCGGGCTGCAGGAGAAGGTCGGTGCCGCCCTCGACATGCCCGTGGTCGACGGGGTGGCCGCCGCGGTGAAGCTCGCCGAGTCGCTCGTCGGGCTCGGCCTGACCACGAGCCGCGCCGGTGGCTACGCCAAACCCCTGCCGAAGACTCGCACTTGGGCGCCGCCGCCGTCGGAGTGATTCTTCGGGTGATCTGCCGCCGGACCGGCGGTGTACGGGGCCTCGCGGGGGCCCGGCGACCACAGACTCCGGGGAACGCGCCGGGCCCATCCGGTGCCGAGCAACTGGAGGTGCCCGGTGTCGCAGCCGCCCTTCCGATCACCCGGTCGAGTCCGTGCCCGCCTTGCCCGGTTCCTCGCCGTCGCGCTGCTGCTGAGCGCGGCGGCGTCCGGCGGCGCGGAGGCGGCAGGGCCCGAGCCCCGGGCGGCCGTCGCACCCGGCGCCACCTTCTGGGTCGACCCTGGAAGCGCCGCCGCCCGCCAGGCCGCGGCGTGGCGGAGCCAGGGCCGGACCGGCGATGCCTGGCTCATCGAGCGCATCGCCACACGCCCCCAAGCAGTGTGGCTGCACAGCCCGGGGCCGGGTCCGGTGGTCCGCGCGGCCACGGAGGCGGCGACCGCCGCGCGCCGTACCGCGGTACTCGTCGCGTACTTCATCCCGCACCGCGACTGCGGTGACTACTCGGGAGGCGGGGCGGAGAGCGCGGCGGAGTACCGGCGGTGGGTCGACGAGTTCGCCGCGGGTATCGGTGACCGCGCCGTGTACGTCGTCGTCGAACCGGACGCCGTCGCGCAGAAGATCGCGGGCTGCGCGAAGGCCGACGCCCGCGAGCGGTACGGGCTGCTCGCGTACGCCGTCGCTCGCATCAAGGAGCAACCGCACGCCAAGGTCTATCTCGACGCGGGCAACTCGGGCTGGATCCCCGACCAGAACCGCCTGGTCGCCCCGCTGCGAGATTCCGGTATCGCCAAGGCCGACGGCTTCGCCGTCAACGTGTCCAACTACCAAACGAACGGGGCGAGTTCAGCGTACGGCTACCGTCTCGCCCGTGCACTCGGCGGTGCCAAGCACTTCGTCGTGGACAGCAGCCGCAACGGCAACGGCCCCTACACCGGCGGGGGCGACGAAGCCTGGTGCAACCCGCCGGGCCGCGCCCTCGGCACCCCGCCCACCACCGCCACCGGCGCCGCCGCGCTGGATGCCTACCTGTGGATCAAGCGCCCCGGCGAGTCCGACGGAACCTGCCGGGGCGGGCCGAGGGCGGGGCAGTGGTGGCCGCAGTACGCACTGGGGCTCGCGATGAGGGCGCGAGGCTGACGATCTGGCCAGGGGGCTACTCCGGGACGACGGCCGTGGCCGTGATCTCCACCAGCTGGCCCGCATAGCCGAGACACGTCGTGCCCAGCAGCGTCGAGGTGTGCGGCCCCTTCGCGAGCAGGTCGGAGGCGCGCACGACCTCCCACGCCTCGCTCAGCGGTCCTGGCTCGTCGCTCACGACGTACACCGTGCTGGCCACCACCTGCGTCAGGTCGCTGCCGATCGCCCGCAGGGCCTCGTCGAGGTTGGCGATGACCTGCTCGGTCTGGCGCGCCACGTCACCTTCCCCGACGAGGTTCCCCTCGGGGTCGAGCGGCACCGAGCCCGCCATGAAAGCGAGCTTGGTGCCGGCCTCGACGAGTGCGGCGTGGGCGTATCCGGGCGGCGGGAAGAGGGTGGGCACGACGGTGCGGTATGTGGTGGTCATGGGCCCTGATCCTGCGCGAGGCGGGCGGCGGTACGCATCCGAATTACGCCGGGGGCGGCAGCGGGCCCTTCAGCGCACCACCGCCGGTGAAGTCCCTCCCCGTACAAGCAAGTTCGGTGCCCCATCGCCGTCGGCCCGCGCCGTCCAGATGTCCTGCTTCCTGCCCTCGGCGCCCGGCAGGGCGTACGCCAAGGTCTTGTCGTTCAGCCATGCGGCCTGGTCGTCGACGCCGCGGGTTTCGGCGAGGGGGTGTTCGCGCAGGGTGCGCAGGTCCAGTACGTAGAGGCGCCAGGGGTTCGAACCGCCCTTCCGTACGCGCTTCTTGAACGCCAGGCGCGTGTTGTCGGGCGAGAGCGAGGGGCACTCCACGTTCGTGCGCAGGGTGCGGGCCGCCCACTTCGTCATGTCGCCCTGGACCAGGTACGTCCTGCCCTTCGTCGACACCGTCGCGTAGAAGCGGTTGTCGTCCTTGGCGAAGGTGACGCCCCAGTAGTTGACGTCGGGGGAGTGGTAGCGGCGGCCGTCGAGGGTGAGGGGGATCTCCTCCATGTTCTTGATCAAGTAGCCCGTGCGGGTGTCCAGAATCGATGTGCGGGTGGAGAAGGAGGAGCCCGCGTACGAGTCCCCCGTCGCGAACATCGTCCAGGACAGCATCCGGCCCGATGCCGAGACCCGGGCCCGGTTGGGGATGCCGGTGAGCGCGATGCGGCGCTTCTCGCGCAACTGGCGGTCCAGGACGATGGCGTACGACTTGGGCGGGATCCCCGAGCGGCGCTGGAGGCAGAGCGCGGTGTCCCCGGCGGCGTAGAAGCGCTCGCAGGAGGGGCCGCCGGAGGTGCGGGGGCCCTTGCCGGGCGGGCGCGGCGCGGGGTCGGTACGGGCCACGCGGCCCGCGTCCGCTGCTTCCGTGCCGCGGAAGTAGAGATGGCCCGGATCGAGTGCGAACTCCGAAGTGGCGGCGGCCGGTTCGGCCCGTTCGGCCGCGTGCAGGGTGTAGGTGACGGCCACTGCCGCGAGGACGGCGGCGGCCGTGGCCACGGCGATGACGCGGGTGCGCAGGGACTTGGGGGTGGAGGCGGGGGGTGGTTCGGAGGCGGGGGGCTTCATGTCGGTGTCTGCCTTTCCCGGCGGGGCAGGAGCGCCGTCGCCCCCGCCAGTGCCGCCGTCAGTGCGAGCGCCGCGCAGGTCAGCGCGGGACCGATGCCCCACAGCGTCCAGGCCGCGCCGAACCCGGCCGCCGCGATGAGGCGGGCCAGGGCCTGGCCCGTCTGCAGGATTGCCATGCCGCTGGCCCGGCGCTCCTGCGGAAGCACCGGCGTGGCGAGCGCCATCAGGACGCCGTCGGTGGCCGCGTAGAAGATGCCGAGGAGCAGAAGTACGCCGATGAGCAGGGCCCAGCCGTCGGTGGGGGAGAGCAGCAGGACGTAGCCGCCGAGCAGTGCCACATGCCCGGCCAGGAAGGGGATGCGGCGCCCCGCGCGGTCGGCGAGGCGCCCGGCGGGCACCGCGAGCAGCAGATAGACCGCGGCGGCGCCAAGCGGCAGGAGCGGGAACCAGCTCACCGCGAAGTCGAGCCGCCGCTGGAGGAGCAGATAGAGGAAGGCGTCGCCGATGGTGGCCGCGCCGAGGAGAGACGCGGCGCCGAGGATGCGCCGAAAGGCGGGGAGCCGCAGGAGGTCGAGCACCCTGCCCCTGGGGCCTGTTGGCTGTGTCTCCTTCGGCGGGGAAGGCAGGCCGTCCCGCCCGGGAACGAACGCGATCAGCATCAGCACTCCGAGCAGCCCGAAGCAGAAACTGACCACGAACACGGCGTCGTACGCGTCCGCCGTCGCCCAGAGCAGCGCGAACGCGGCGAGCGGCCCGAGCAGCGCGCCCGTGGTGTCCATCGCGCGGTGCACGCCGAACGCCCGGCCCAGGGCGTCCGGCGGGCTGCTGAGCGAGATCAGCGCGTCGCGCGGCGCGGTCCGTACTCCCTTGCCGACGCGGTCCGCTGCGAGCGCCGCGCCGATCCCGGCCGTGGCGCCGCCCGCGAGGAGCAGGCCGAGCCGGGAGAGCGCGGAGAGTGCGTAGCCGCCGCCCGCGACGAGCTTGTGCCGCCCGCCGCGGTCGGCTGCGTACCCGCCGAGGAGTCGTACGAAGGCGGTGACGCCGTTGTAGAGGCCGTCGAGGAATCCGAACTGGAGTGGTGACAGGCCGAGTTGGAGTACGAAATAGAGCGGAAGGACCGCCGTGACCATCTCGGACGAGATGTCGGTGACCAGGCTGACCGCGCCGAGGGCGATGACGGGCCCGGCGACGCGACCGCGCTCGGCCTTGGCTTTGGCGACCGCATCCGTGGATGCCAGATACATCTCAGCAGCTCAGTGGCTCAGCAGCTCAGCGGCACTTGTAGGACGGGCTGCTGTCCTTCGTCGCGCCGTCCGTGCCGACGAGGTTCCAGGAGAAGCCGGTGTCGGTGAAGTTCAGCTTCACCACGCCGAAGGTCTTGGTGATCCGCTTCTGGCTGTTGGGCTGGACCTCCTCGATCTTGTACGGGTTGGCGCCGCCCATGCCGCCGAGCAGCTCGACGATGCCGTTGGCGTCGGCCTTTCCGTCCGCGTTCTGCGGCGCGAACCGCTCGTAGTGGTGATCGTGGCCGTTCATGACCAGCTCGGCCTTGTTGGCGTACAGGAGCTTCCATACGGGCCTGCTGACCGGGTCGTTGCCGTGCTCGCCCGAGGAGAAGAGGGGGTGGTGCCAGTAAGCGGCCACGCACTTCTTGGAGTTGGCGGCGAGATCGGCCTTGAGCCAGTCGATCTGCGCCTTGTCGTCGAAGCTGTTGGAGTCGAGGGCGATGAAGTGCCAGTTGTCCTGGTCGTAGCTGTAGTAGCTCTCGCCCTTCGGGTAGGCGATGCTGCCGAAGTAGGACTTGTAGCCCTTCAGGGCGCCTGCCGGGTCGTACGTCTCGTGGTTCCCGGGCACCGGGCGTGTCTTGTCCTTGAACGCGCCCCAGCTGGTGTCGTAGTAGTCCTCGAAGTCCCGCAGCCGGGCGTCGTCGTACTGGTTGTCGCCCATCGTCAGGACGAAGGACGGGTCGAGCTTCTCGACGAGCGCGGCGGTCTTGGGGTGTGCGCAGCCGCTGTCGCCCGATGTGCACTGTTCGGCGATGTCGCCGGCGGCCACCGCGGTGAAGGCGGCCCTGGTGTCCGCGCCGTTCGGCGTGGCGTCGGCCTCACCGGCCGGGGACCAGAGGAGGACCCCGCCGACGAGGGCGAGGGATGCTCCTGCTGCCAGGGGGATGGCCCAACGGGTCTTTTCGGTACGGGATTTCATGGCGCGGGGGGTGGGCGGCATGTCCGTCTCCTAGTTCGGCGTGGGGGGCCGTGAGCGGTGCGGAGGCCATTCGCAGGCATCTTGTCGGCATGGCATGTGCGCGTCAATCCTTTGGGCGAACTATTGTTAGGAAAGTTTCCTACTAACAATCATCCCGGGGTGGCTGGCCTAGGGTGGCCTGCGGGAATGACGTACGAGTGGCCGAGGGCGAGCGAGGTGGTGAACGTGATGGCGGGGATGGCGGGGATGGCAGGGGCTGGCGCGCCCACTGCTGCCACTGCCGCGCCCACTGCTGCCACCGCCGCGCCGCTGCCCGCTGTGGGGCGGCTCGGAGAGCTCGTGCGCTCCTGTGCTGCCGTCTTCCTTCCGGCCGAGGTGCCGAGGGAGGGGCGGATCGCGTTCTGGGCGCCGGAGGGGGAGCTGCCTGCCGGGCTTTCCGGGGCTGGGGCCGACGCGGGATCGTCTCCTGGTGAGGGCGGGCTGCCCGGCGCGACGGAGGGCGAGATCGCCGTCGTACGCCCCCACGGCAAGGGCGTCCGTACGCGTACCGTCCCCGCGCTGATCCTGCCGGTGGCGGAGGCCGCCCCGCTCCTGCTGCGCGCCGGACCCGCGCACCCCGCGGTGGCCTGCTGGGCCGCCGCCACCCGGCACGCCCTCCACCTGGCCGCGCGGGGCAGGCTGCTGCCCGGCCTGACCGGCGAAGACCTGGACGCGTGGCGGGCAGGGCCGCTGGACGCCGCCGATGTCACGCAGCTGCGAGGCATCGCCGCCGCGCTGCCGGCGGAGGCACACGCCGTACCGCTGCCCGGCAGCAAGCCCCTCCTGCTCCCCGAGCCGCTCGCCCTCGTCAGGGCCTTCGTCGACGCGGTGGTGGACACCCTGCCGCGCACGCCCGCAGCGGCGCACGCGGTCGGCGCGCCCTTCGCCGCGCGGGAACCGCAGCGGCTGCCGGGTGCGCGGGAGTGGGCCGCGGAGGTGGCGGCCGGGATGGATGCCGGGGTGCGGGTGTCGCTACGGCTCGATCTGCAGGCGCACGAGGTGTTCGACGCGGCGGCGGACGGCGTACCCGATGCCGCGGCCGGTGACCAGAAGGGCGGCGAGGGGGGCGGCCCCCGTGAGAGCGTGGCCAGCCCGGCGGCGGCCGTCGTGCAGGTGCACAGCCTCGCCGACCCCACCCTCGTCGCGGATGCGGCCCAACTCTGGTCCGGTACCGACCACTTCGGCCCGCGTGCCCGCGTGGACACACTGCTCGCGGTGCGGCGCGCGGCCCGCGTATGGCCACCACTGACCCGACTCCTCGAACGGCCGCGCCCCGACGTACTGCCGCTGAGCGAGGGGGAGTTGTACGAACTCCTCGGCGTGGCGGCGACCAGGCTCGGCGCGGCGGGGGTGGCCGTGCACTGGCCCAGGGAGCTGACCCGCGGCCTTACCGCGACGGCGGTCGTGCGTCCCGCGCCCGGCACGGCGGCGGACAACTTCGATTTCTTCAAGACCGAGCAACTCCTCGAATTCCGCTGGCAGTTGGCGCTGGGTTCCGGCGACGGGGAGGGTGAAGGGGGACTCCTCACCGAGTCGGAGATGGACATCCTGGCGGAGGCGCACCGCCCGGTCGTACGCCTCCGTGACCAGTGGGTTCTCGTCGACCCCGAACTCGTACGCAAGGCACGCAAAAGAGATCTGGGGCTTCTGGACCCGGTGGACGCGCTGTCCGTCGCGCTGACGGGCGCGGCGGAGGTGGACGGCGAGCGGGTCGACGCGGTTCCGACCGGCGCCCTGGCCCGGCTGCGGGAACGCCTGACCGGCGACCTGCACCCCGTCACCCCGCCGCCCGGGCTCGCCGCGACCCTTCGTGACTACCAACTCCGGGGCCTGGCCTGGCTGGACCGGATGACATCCCTTGGCCTCGGCGGCTGCCTCGCCGACGACATGGGCCTCGGCAAGACGGTCACCCTGATCGCCCTCCACCTGCACCGGGCGCGCCCCGAACCGACGCTCGTGGTCTGCCCGGCGTCGCTCCTCGGCAACTGGCAGCGGGAGATCGAGCGGTTCGCGCCCGGGGTCCCGGTGCGCCGCTTCCACGGTGCGGGCCGCAGCCTGACCGGCGACCTCCAGGGCGGCTTCGTCCTGACGACGTACGGAACGATGCGTACGAGTGCGTCCGAACTCGCCGCCCATGCCTGGGGCCTGGTGGTCGCGGACGAGGCGCAGCACGTCAAGAACCCGCACGCGGCGACGGCGAAGGCGCTGCGCACGATCCCCTCCGCGGCGAGGGTGGCCCTCACCGGCACCCCGGTCGAGAACAACCTCTCCGAGCTCTGGGCCTTGCTGGACTGGACGACGCCGGGCCTGCTCGGCCCCCTCAAGACGTTCCGCGCGCGCCATGCCCGCCTGGTGGAGGGTGGCGAGGACGACGAGGCGATGGCGCGCCTTGCCCGCCTGGTACGCCCCTTCCTCCTGCGCCGTAAGAAGTCCGACCCGGGCATCGCCCCGGAACTGCCTCCGAAAACGGAGACGGACCACCCGGTGACGCTCACCCGCGAACAGGTATCGCTCTACGAGGCGGTCGTACGCGAGACGCTCGCCCGCATCGAGGCGTCCGAGGGCATCGCGCGCAGGGGCCTGGTCATGAAGCTCCTCATGGCGCTGAAGCAGATCTGCAACCACCCGGCGCAGTATTTGAAGGACGGCGAGATCGCGACACGCGGGGGCCGCTCCCGCTCGGGGAAACTGGAACTGCTCGACGAACTCCTGGACACGATCCTGGCGGAGGACGGCGCGGTACTTGTCTTCACGCAGTACGTGGAGATGGCGCGCCTCCTCGAATCGCACCTGTCGCAGCGCGGTATCGGCACGCAACTCCTGCACGGGGGTACGCCGGTCCCGCGGAGGGAGGAGATGGTGGACCGCTTCCAGTCCGGCGAGGCCCCGGTGTTCCTCCTCTCCCTCAAGGCGGCAGGCACGGGCCTGAACCTCACCCGGGCGGGCCACGTCATCCACTACGACCGCTGGTGGAACCCGGCGGTCGAGGAACAGGCCACGGACCGCGCCTACCGCATCGGCCAGACCCAGCCGGTCCAGGTCCACCGCCTGATCACGGAGGGCACGGTGGAGGACCGCATCGCCGAACTCCTGGCGGCGAAACAGGCGTTGGCGGACGCGGTGCTCGGCGGCGGCGAGTCGGCACTGACGGAACTCTCGGACGCGGAACTGTCGGATCTCGTCTCGTTGCGGAGGGTGTCGTGAGGGGCGGCGGCGGTCGTTCTGGAGCTGGTGGAGCTGGTGGAGCTGGTGGAGCTGGTGGAGCTGGCGGTGCTGGCGGTGCTGGTGGAGCGACCGGTAGGACGGGCGCGACCGGTAGGACGGGCATGACCGGTAGGACGGGCATGACCGCGGCCCGCCTCGCCACCAACACCGGCCGCATCTTCCCCCCGCTCCCTCAACACCCCGACCCCCACGCCCCGTTCGCCACCTCCTGGTGGGGCAACGCCTGGATCGGCGCGCTGGAGGGGACGTCGCTCGACGCGGGGCGCCTCGCCCGCGGGCGGGCCTATGCCCGTGAGGGGCACGTCGACACGATCACGGTCGCACCGGGCCGCATCGTGGCGTACGTACACGGCAGTCGCCCCCGTCCGTACCGTGCCGAGATCCGCATGCGCACGCTCACGCCTGAGGACTGGGACAACTTCCTGGACGCGGTGGCCACCGAACCGGCGCACATCGCGGCGCTCCTGGACAAGGACATGCCGCACGCACTGGTGGAGGCGGCGGACGAGTCAGGCATCCAACTCCTCCCAGGCTCAGGTGACTTGGTCCCATCCTGCACCTGCCCCGACCACGGCCGCCCCTGCAAGCACGCGGCAGCCCTCACCTACCAGACGGCCAGATTGTTGGACGCCGACCCCTTCGTACTCCTCCTCCTGCGAGGCGGGGACGAACAGGAGCTGCTCGACGAACTGGCCCGGCGCAACGCGCACCAGGCAGCCCGCGAACAATCCGCCACCACACAGGGCGCGACCGGCGCATCCCTCCCCGGCACCCTGGCCCGCGACGTCCTGGCGACGGACTACCGCCCGCCGCTCCCGCCCCCGCTCCCCGCCCCCGCCCACCCCGGCGAACCCCCGCTGCTTCCCTCCCTCCCGGGCGCCCCCAACCCCACATCCCTGGAGTTCCTGGCCACGGACACGGCGACCCGGGCCCACGCGTACTTGACCACCGGTGCGGACCCTTTCCCCACCGCCGACCCTTGGCGGGACGCGGTCCGCCTGGCCGCCTCCCACCCAGGCCTCACGGGCCGCCGCACTTTCAGCCGCCAATTCGCCGAACTGGCAAGGTCGGTGGACCACACCCCCGCCGACCTTTCCCGAGCGGCAGCGGCCTGGCGCCAGGGCGGCGAGGAGGGCTTGGCGGTCCTGGAATCCCCCTGGGACCCCCCAGCGGGCCCCTTCGACCGAGCCCGCGGCGCCCTCATCACGGCAGACCTCCCCCGCATGACGATCCACCACAACCACCTCACCAACGCCTCCGGCTCCCTCCAACTCCGCTACGGCCAAGACGGCCGCTGGTACCCGTACCGAAGCGAGCCGGGACGGGACGACTGGTGGCCGGAGGGAGAGGCGGACGCGGATCCGGTGGGGGCGGTGGCGGGAATGATCGGCCCATAGCCGACCGCAACGCCCCCCCGGGGGCCCGTGACGGCCGGCGTCGTTCGCAGAAGAATCCCCCAGCGGCCATCGAGTTGACCTGCAGCGTTGAATCGCCTACCCGCCTTTGACGAATGCATATGCGTGACGGCAGTTGCTGGCTAGAGTCGTCTTGTCACAGTTGGTTGTGGGGACAACCGAAAGTGTCTTTCGGCTGCCAATGTCCTGGGGAGGGCCAGCAGCAAATGAGTCGTCGTTCTACCGGCTTTGTCGGCGTGTGGGCTGAGGTGCAACGGCAGCAGCAGCGCCAGTCGGAAGCCGAAGCCAGACAGCGGAGACAAGCTGCCCAGCAAGCGCGGGCCTACCAGCGGCGAGCCGCACAGAGCCACCGCGAGTACAGGCAGGCTGAGGCGTTGCGTCGCACGGAGGAGCTGGACGCGGAGATAGCGACGCTGCAAAGCCTTCTCGCCGCAGGTTGCGAGGCTCCGGCTTTCAGGGCGTCCTCACTCATGCGAGCTGAGGATGTTCAGCCTTTCGCTCCGGGCCCGTTGGCGCAGCCCGTGCCCATGCCGGATGCCGACCAGTACCAGACTCAGGGTGGTTGGACCGCGAGTCGCCGAGCTCATGCACAGGCCGAGACGCGGGCGCGTTTCGAGCGGGACCTGCAGGCTGCACAGGCAGCGGAAGCTCACCGCCAACAGCAACTGGCCGCGTATCAGCGTGCGTACCAGCAGTGGGTGGACGCCCAGCTGGCCGAGGTACGTGAGCACAACAGCGGCGTCCGTGCGTTATCCGAAGGCGTGAGGCGCCGGGACCCCGATTCCGCGGTCGAGTACTTCTCAGCTGCTCTCTACGCCTCGACGGCGTGGCCTGAAGACTTCCCGCGACAGATGGCAGCAGCGTACGACCCCGCTGCCCGACAGCTGGTGCTCGACTGGGAGCTGCCCGCGTACGACATCGTCCCTGCGGTCAAGTCCGTTCGGTACATGGTCGGGACCGACCAGGACAAGGAGATCGCCCGCCCCGAAAGCCAGCGCCGGGGCCTGTACAAGGAGGCTCTCGCACAGTGCATGTTGCTTGTCCTGCACGAGCTCTTCGCCGCTGACGAACAGGGGGCGCTGGAGTCAGTGGCCCTGAACGGGTTCGTCGACGGACATGACCCCACGACGGGCCGGCCGGGGCACATCTTCCTCGGTACGGTCATGGCCTCACGCTCCACGTTCCGTGACCTGCACTTGGCGCAGGTGGATGCAGGAAGTTGCCTGGCCGGCGCGCTGAGAGGGCAGCTATCGGCCAGGCCGGACCAACTCGCACCGGTACGGCCGAGCCGCAGGCCACAAGACGTCGGAAACCGCGTCGTCGCGCACGGAGGCGACGAGGAACCGGACCTGTACGACATGGATCCGGTGGAATTCGAGAACCTCGTCGCCGATCTCTTCCGTGCCATGGGGATGCAGGCGGTGACGACCCAGCGGTCGAGCGACGGCGGCGTGGACGTGGACGCACTGGATCCGGCGCCCATCCGAGGCGGCAAGATCGTCGTGCAGGTGAAGCGCTACCGCAACACGGTGCCGCCCACCGCCGTGCGTGACTTGTACGGGACCGCGCAGGGCGCCGGCGCCAACAAAGGTGTCCTGGTGACGACGTCAGGGTTCGGCCCCGGCTCGCACGCCTTCGCCAACGGCAAGCCGCTGGAGCTCATCTCGGGCACTGAACTCGTCGACCTGCTGCACCGTCACGGACTGCGTGGGCGGTTGGGCGAGGGTGGTCGTCAAGCCTCACCGCAGCCGACCCCGCCGGACCCGAACACCCGGCTCCCCGACGACTACAACGTCCTGGGAATGTCGTGGACCGGAAACGTCGCCTTGGACGTGTGCGCGCTCGTCTGCCATGGCAACCGTGTCCTCAGTGACGATCACTTCGTCTTCTTCAACAATCCACAGACTCCCGACGGCTCCGTGCGCGCCCTTCCCGCGGCGGCCCCCGACAAGGCAGCGATCTGTGTCGCCTTCGACGCGCTGCCCGCGGAGGCTGATCGGTTCGTGCTGGTGGCAGCCATCGATCCGGAGATCAACCCGGACGCGGATCTCTCCGGATTCACAGATGCCCGCATCCGGCTGCTCGATCCGGAGATGTCGGAGCTGGGACGGCTCGAGGTCTCTGACGGCCGCCCGCTCGAAACCGCCTTGGTGCTCGGGTCCTTCCGCCGCAGGGCCAGCGGGGACTGGGAGTTCGTCCTCGGCGGCAAGGGCTACGGGGGTGGTCTGGAGGAACTCGTTCAGGACTACGGCATCGACGTGGAGTAGATCAGCACAGCGACTGCACGCGGCACAGCTTCATGAGCTGCGGTCAGCCCTCGGCGCTGCTGGAGTGGCTCGGGCCCGTCCGGCGTGTCCACAGTGAAATGTCGCTGCTCGTCGCGACGGCGATGGTCATCCCGGAGGGCGAGAAACCGAACGCTCGGAGTTCGGAGTAGTTGGAGTGAAAAATGTGCCACCACCCCTCTCCGTGTGGACCGGAGTGGGGCAGGCCACCATCGCCGGAGAGCAGGACGCGGTCATTCGGCCAGGCCGGGGTGACGACCTCCAGAGTCCAGCCGTCCCTGGTGGTGGTGTGGAACCCTCCGCCGAAAAGCCCCGCGATGCGCACGCGGACACCACTGATCGGCCCCAGTCCGGGGCAGGACAGATCGGCGACCCCGTCGGGGGTGCTGTCCTCCAGATCGGGGTCGCGGTCCCTGGCGATCTTCTCCCCGGTGACGGTGTCGAAGAGGCCGTGACCGTCGCGCGAGACGACCATCACCAGATCGCGGCCGTCCTCGGGATGCGAGGCGAAGCCGATTCCGAGGAGCCCGCCGACGGGCGCGAAGGCAACGCGAAGCCAGGGGTCGGGTGCAGTCACCACGGGAGGCGCGAGCAGCCGTGCCCGCAATGTCTGTTGGTACGCGGAGAGCTCCGGCTCAAGATCTGTCCGCTCGACTTCAGCTGCTCTGCTCGTCCGCTTCGTCACAGCTCCATGATCCACCCTGTGGCGGGTACGCCCGACGGGGGTAGCGCGGCACGCGGCACGGTGGTCCCGGTGTAGCCGGTGGCGAGGCGGCGAGCGCACCAGGCGCGCCATTTCGGGGCGAGGGTGGGTGTAGACATCGGCGGAGTCCTTGGGGCGCAGGACGAGGTTCGTCCTGCGGGCCAGCTCGAGGGGCAGGCCTGCGAGGGGGGGGCGCGGTGTTTCGCGAAATCGTCACATCACGGAAATACTCTCGTCCCTCCCTCTCCACGAGCACCGTTTACGGTTGACCGTAAGCCCAGGCCGATGTCGTCCGGCGGTATACGTACCCGATCCGCATACGTACCCGATCCGATGACGACAGGAGCACGTGAATCCGGTGATCCCGCGCGCAGCAGCTTCCCTTCCGCCGTGGCTCGGCCATGCCCTGCGTACACAGCGTGGGCCTGTGCCGTGGCACGCCGTGGTGCGGGGTGCGCTGGCCGCCGGGCCGTTGCTCTGTGCGGGTGTGGTCGCCGGGCGGGTCACCGTCGGGGTGGTTGCCGCGCTCGGGGCCATGCTGGCCGGGACCAACGACCGGCCGGGGAGCCGGCGAGCCGCCGTACGGCGGCTCGGGGCGCCCGCGCTGGCGGGAGCGGGAGGGATGGCCCTCGGGGCCTACATCGCCGATCGAGTCGGCGGATCGTATCTGCTGCCCTTGCTGTTCGCGGTGCTCGGGCTGCTCGCCGGTGCCTTCAGCGCTGTCGGGCCCGTCGCTTCGGCCGGCGGCACGCAACTGCTCGTCGCCGCCGCCATCGGGGCCGGGATGCCGTTGCCCGAGCCCGGGTGGCAGCGGGCGCTGTTCTTTCTCGCCGGGGCCGGGTGGCTGATCCTGCTGAGGCTCCTGCTGCCGTCGCCCACGCCCGGCAACGGGTGGGCCGGTGTCGGCGGAGGTGCTGGTGGCGGTCTTCCCTACCGCCTGGACGGGGAGCGTGCCGCCGTCTCCGCCGTCTACGAAGCCGTCGCCTCGCTCCTCGACTCCGCAGGCACCCCCGCCTCGACCGCCCGCCGAGCCGCCCTCACCGCCGCGCTCGACCAGGCGCAGGACGCCCTCTCCGGGCCGCGCCTTCGACGGCGTGCGAGTTCGGCGGCCGAACGGCGGCTGCACGCGCAGTACCGCGCCGCACTGCCGCTCGGCGAGGCGGCGACCGCGCTCGCCTGGACCGATGAGCCGCTCCCCGAACGCGCCGCAGAGGGGCCGCGCCGTCTCGCCGCGGCCATCCGCGACGGCGTTCCCTGCGGGCCGCTGCCCGCGCCCGCCCGCTCCGGCGCCGGGCTCCGCGCCCTCGACGACGCGCTGCTTCACGCCGCCGAGGCCTTCGACAGCGGCACCGCCAGGCCCCCGCACGGCCGCAGTCGCGGCCCCGTCGAAGTACTGCGCACAGCGATCGGCCCCGGCGGGCGCGAGTACGGCGTGCGGGTCGCGCTCTGCTTCGGGGCGAGCGCCGCGGTCGCGCAGACCCTGCACCACCCGCACTGGTACTGGCTGCCCGCCACCGCCGTCTTCCTGGTCAAGCCCGACCTCGGGCCGCTCGCGTCACGCGTCCTGTGCCGCGCCTTCGGCACCGTCCTCGGCGCCGTCCTCTTCGCGGGGCTCGCCGCCCTGCTGCCGCGGCCCGCCGGGCTCGTCGCCGTCGTCGCCGTGTGCGGTGCGCTGATCCCGGTCGCCACCCGGCACTTCGCCGCCCAGACCGCCGTCGTCACCGTCCTCGTCCTCGCCCTCGTCATGGTGGGCGGCGAGCCGCAGGCCTCCTGGGGGCGGATCGGCGAGACGCTGCTCGCCTGCGGGATCGTCCTGCTCGTCGGGCATCTGCCGTGGCCGGTGCAGCGCGGCGGCCGCGTACAGGACCGCCTTTCGGCCGCCCGCGAGTCCGCGCACGCGTATCTGCGCCACGTCCTGAGCGGGGCGGGGGACGGCGGTCCCACAGGTTCCGCGGTCCCGGCGGACGCGGAGCACCGCGCCGCCCGCTGGGCCCTGCGGCGCGAGGCCTACCGGACGCTGGCCGAGGCCCGGGCCGCGATCGACCTGGCGGCCGCCGAACTCCCCACCCTGGCGCGGCACTCCGCGGGCTCGGAGCAGGTGGCGGTCACCCTCGAACGCCTCGTCGACACCACGACCGCCTGCGCGGTGCACGTCGACGACACCGGGCGCCTGCCACGGCGGCACGCGGAGCGCATCGACGCGCTGCTCGCGGAGCTCACCACCGTGGCATGACCATCCCAGGCCCTATCCCTATCCCTATCCCTATCGTCGGCCCCGGCCCCGTGCGTCTCAGAAGTCCACGCGCAGCCTGTCGTCGAGGCGGGCCACCGAATCCTGCGCGTACTCCTTCACGTAGTCCTTGCGGATCTCCTCGATCAGGGCGTCGCTCCTGTGCGCCTGTGACGTCGGATACAGCAGGATCAGCTCGTACGAACGCTCACGCTCGATCTTGCCGTTCGAGTCCCGCCACTGGCCGCGGCCGTCCTGCACCGTGAGCCCGTCGGGGAACGACGGCGTCACCTCGACGTCGATGAACTTCATGAACTGCTTGTCCGTCACATCGGGTCCGCCATCGGGGCGTTCGGTCCCGAAGAGGAGGCGGGTCTCCGTGTAGGCGTCGCCTCGCGAAACCTGGGTCGTGGTGGTCGTGCCGGACGTGCCGGACGTGCGCGTGTCCGTGTCGAACGAGGCGTACGCGGCCGGGGCGCCGACGGCGAGGACCGCGGCGGCGGCCGCGGTCGCGGCGAGACGGGTGCGGGAGACGCGGGAGAGGGTGAGGGGCATGAGGGCTGATCCCTTTCAGCGAGGGGGGCAGATCAGTTGCTCTACGGGTTCTACGGGCGTGCGGAACACAGGCGTGCGGAACACAGGCGTGCGGATCACAAGCTGCCGATCACAGGTGTGCGGATCACGAGCGTGTGGATCTCTGAGTACGTTGATCCATAACCGGCGCAGACGGTAGCGGACTCGCCGCTGTCCCCGCCCTCCACCTCGTGGCCACACGGCTGGATATCTCTCCTCTCCCGTAAATCGCCGTCTTCCCATACGACACTCAACTCCCATACGTTTCATCAGAATTGACCGGAGCGGTGGAGGGGATGGCTGGGATGAGGGCACGTACGAGGGTGGGTTCGAGGGCACGTACAGGGACAGGCCTTGCCATGGCCGTCGCGGCGGCGGGCGCTCTGGCGCTCGGAACCGCCGGGTCCGCGAGCAGCGCCGCCCCCGCCGCCGACGATCCGGCACCGCAGTCGCCGTACGCCTCCACCACCGGTGTCGGCGTCCACAATGCCTACGAGAAGTCGAAGTTCCCGTACTTCGCCGACGCGCTCGACTCGGGCGCCGGGATGCTCGAACTCGACGTGTGGACCAACGTGTTCGGCAGCGGCTGGCGGGTCTCGCACAGCAACCCGGTCGGGAACGACAGCAACTGCGAGAACGCCACGAGTCCGGCCGAATTGCGCACCAAATCGCGTAATCAGAGCTTCGCGGGCTGCCTCTCGGACATGAAGAGCTGGCACGACGCCCACCCCGGCCACCGGCCCATCCTTCTGAAGGTCGAGCTGAAGGACGGCTTCCAGGGGAAGAACGGACGCGGGCCCGCCGACCTCGACGCCCTCCTGACCAGCAAGCTCGGCGACGCCGTCTACCGCCCCGGACAGCTCACCGGAGGGCACGCCACCCTCGACGATGCCGTACGGAGCGACGGCTGGCCCCAGCGCAGCGCCCTCGCCGGGAAGTTCATCGTCGAGCTCATACCCGGCACCGTCGAGCAGAGCAATCCGGTCGACACCCTGTGGACCGACCGCGAGTACGCCACGCATCTGCGCGACCTTGCGGCGGCCGGGCGACTCGGCGAGGCCGCAGCCTTCCCCGCCGTGCTCGGCGCCGAGGCGGGCGACCCGCGCGGGCGGTACACGGACGCGGCGATCCGGCCCTGGTTCGTGCTGTTCGACGGCGACGCGTCCAAGTACGCGGGCGGCACCATCGACACCAAGTGGTACGCCGACCGGCGCTATCTGGTCGTCATGTCCGACGCCCACAACGTCGCCCCGGCCATCGACTCCGTGAACCCGACCGAGACCCAGGCCCGGGACCGCGTCGCCCTGCTCGCGCGCGGCAACGCCACCATCGTGTCGTCGGACTGGTATCCGCTGCCCGGCGTGCTCTCGACGGTGGTCCCGCGCGGCTGAGACTCAGCCCTTGGGCAGCACCGTGTGCACCAGCGCCGTCCCCGGCGCTGTCCGCCCGCCGGGGCCCGGCGTGTGCGTCACCGTCCCCGGAGTCAGCTCCCCGCCGCAGTGCGCGCACGTCACGCGGGGCTCCGCCGGGTGGCCGCAGGTGTCGTGGACGGGCAGCAGGGGCGGACCGCCGCCGTCGGAGCGGTGGCGGTCGCCCCAGGTCATGAGGGTCAGGACGGTGCCGTAGAGCTCCTGGCCCGCAGGCGTCAGTACGTATTCGTGGCGCACCGGGCGGTCCTGGTACGCCCGGCGTTCCACGACGCCCTCGGTGGTCAGGTGGTCGAGGCGGTCCGCCAGGATGTTCGTCGCGATGCCCAGGTCGGCACGGAGATCCTCGTAGCGGTTCAGGCCCAGGAACAGGTCGCGCAGGATCAGCACCGTCCACTGGTCGGCCGTCACGGCCGCCGCGCGCGCCACCGAGCAGTGCATGCGGGCAAAGCGTTCGCCTTTCATGGCGTCCACGGTACTCGCTTGTGATTTGCAAGTTACCGGCTTACGGTTACCGGATACGGTCCCTTGTGAAATGCAAGCCACCCGCGAGCCGCTCGGTCACCGGAGGTGCCCTGATGTACCACGCCATCGTCCGCCGCAAGGTCCGAGCTCTCTGGCGCATCGCGGGCGACGGCAGCGGCAACTACCGCCCCGCCGTCGCCATGGCCGCCCCCGATCTGCGATTCCGCTTCATCGGCGACGGCGTCCTCGGCGCCGAGCTGCGCGGCCCCGAAGCCTTCGCCGACTGGTTCGAGCGGGCCAACCAGACCATCCCCGGCATGCGGCTCAGCCTCACCGACGTGGTCGTCAAGGGCTGGCCATGGAACACCACCGTCGTCGTCCGGCTGCGCATCGAGGCGACCCTCGCGGACGGCAGCCCGTACGAGAACGAGGGCATCCAGTGGGCCAGGATCCGCTGGGGGCGGATGGTGGAGGACACCGTCCTCGAAGACACGCTGCGGCTCGAACAGGCCTGGCAGCGCCAGAACTCGGCGACAGCCGCGAAGAGCAGGGGCTAGGGCCTAGGGTCCTAGCGCTCGATCCGGATCCACACCGGCGCGTGGTCCGAGCCCCTCGCGTCCCTGCGCACCGCCGGATCCTCGTCCTCGACCGACGGCAGCGCGGTCGCCGTCGAGCCCGGCACGCCCGTGCCCGCCGCCGTGACCATGCTCAGGAGGCTGCGGCTCACCAGGACGTGGTCGATCAGCTCGCGACGCCCCGCATGGATACGGGAGTAACGCTGCTCGGCCGGGATGCGCGGCGCCACGTTCCACAGCCGCTGCGCGTCGCCCTTGTCCGGCTGGTCGAATCCGGGGGTGCCGATCTCGGAGCCGGGCGGGCCGAGCAGGATCTGGGTCGTCGCCGCCGACACCTCGTCGTTCAGATCGCCGAGCACCACGACGTCGTGCTCGCGGCCGTCGCCCTTCAGGAGGCGTCCCGCCATCGAACGCACCAGCGTGGCCTCGGCCGCACGCCGGTTCAGCGCGTACGCCCCGAAGCGGGCCCGCTCACCCTCGTCCCGCGGCGTGAACCGGCCGCCGCCGTACGAGAGCAGCTTCGACTTCAGATGACAGACGGCCGCGTCGAAGAAGAAGGCGCGCGTCGACACCGTCACCGCGAGCACCCCGCGCCCCGCCTGCGCCACCGGCTTGCCCGCGTCGCCGACCTGCACCGGGCGCAGCGGGGCGGGGAAGCGGTCCTCGTCGGCCACGACGGAGACCGGGAGCGAGCTGAGGAAACCGACACGGGTGCCGCGCTCGTCCGCGTGCTCCGAGAGCGTGGTGTGCCAGGTGCCCTCCAGCATCCCGGCCAGATCCGTCAGGGCCTCCGGGTCGCCGACCTCCTGCACGCCGAGCACGCTCGGGTTCAGCGCCTTGATCGTCGCCGTGAGCGAGGCCAGCTTCGCCTCGTACGCGGCCTTGTCCTTGGGCCCGAACTTGCCGCCGGGCCGGTAGAGGTTCTCCAGGTTCCACGTGCCGAGGAGCATGGCGGGCTCCAACTGTGTTCGAGTGGTCGGTGGTTGACGTCAGCCTGCTCGCGAAACCGGCGGTACGACAGGGCACGGGATGCGCACTCCCCGTACCGTGAAGAGATGACGCCGCCTCCCGCGCACGGCCCCGCCGACCTCGTCATCACGGGCTGCACGGCCCTCGTCCACGACGCACAGGGTCAGGTCGGATTCCTCGACGACGCGGCCATCGTCGTACGCGACGGCCGCATCGAAACCGTCACCACCACCCCCGCGGTCGCGGGCCTCCAGGCCACCGAGCACATCGACGCGCACGGCCAGGCCGCCCTGCCGGGTCTGATCAACTGCCATACGCACACACCGATGGTGGCCCTGCGCGGCATCGCCGAGGATCTGCCGGAGCACGAGTGGTTCAACGACTGGATCTGGCCCATCGAGTCCAATCTGACCGATCGGGTCGTCGGACTCGGCGCGCGGCTCGCCTGCGCCGAGATGATCCGGGGCGGTGTGACGACCTTCGCCGACCACTACTTCGCGATGGACACGGTCGCCGACGTAGTCACCCGGAGCGGTCTTCGGGCCAACCTCGGCGCGGCCTTCTTCTCCTCGCAGGGGCCAGAGGGCCGCGCCGCCTCCCTGGAGTTCGCGCTGCGGCAGCGCGGCGCCGCCGACGGCCGCATCACCACCTCGCTCGCCCCGCACGCCCCGTACACCGTCGACGAGGCGGACCTCGCCGCGACAGCCGAACTCGCCCGCGAGCACGGCCTCCTGGTCCATCTCCACGCAGCGGAGAACCGCGCCCAGACCGACAGCAGCCTCGACCGCCACGGCCGCACCCCCATCGAGATCCTGCACAGCACAGGACTGCTCGACGTCGACGTCCTCATCGCGCACGGCACCGGCATCCTCGACCGCGACCTGCCGGTGCTGAGCCAGGGCACGGGACGCATCGCCGTCGCGTCGGCGCCCCGCGGCTACCTCAAGTTCGGCTGGGACACCACGCCCGTGCGCGCCCTGCGCGAGATCGGCATCCCCGTCGGCCTGGCCACCGACGGCGCCGCGTCGAACAACACCCTGGACGTGTGGGAGTCCATGACGCTCACCGCGCTCGTGCAGAAGTCCACGCAGCGCGACCCGGCGTGGCTCACCGCGCGCCAGGCACTCGACCACGCCACGCTGCAGAGCGCACGGGCCGTCGGCCTGGGGGACGACATCGGCAGCATCGCGCCGGGCCGCCGCGCCGACATCGTCCTCGTCGACCTGGAAGGACCGCACACCCGACCCGTGCACGACCTCGCGGCCACGCTCGTGCACAGCGCCCGCTCGTCGGACGTCACCACGACGATCGTCGACGGGCGGGTCCTGATGCGCGACCGGCGACTGCTGACGCTCGATGTGCCGGAAATCGTCGCGGAGTTGGAGGCCGAGCTGCCCGCGCTGATCGACCGCGGCCACGGGAAACGCATCCAGGAGTATGAGGTCTGAGGGCTGCGGTCTGAGGGCTGAGGGTGGCGCGGGCGCGCGGACTGCTCGCGCTTCCGGGGGCGCTCCGGATTCTTC
Organism: Streptomyces sp. NPDC056486; assembly: GCF_042795295.1. Taxonomy (NCBI): domain Bacteria; kingdom Bacillati; phylum Actinomycetota; class Actinomycetes; order Kitasatosporales; family Streptomycetaceae; genus Streptomyces; species Streptomyces sp. NPDC056486. The sequence goes on along the minus strand of NZ_JBHTSF010000054.1, from coordinate 25,732 downwards.
CGGATTCTTTTGAAGATTCTCCGCCGCGACCGATGAGTTCCGACGAGCCCGCAGGTCACCCCTCTCAGAAGTACGGATCCGAGGGGCGGGTCCGCAGGAGGGACTGACGGATCATGGGACTTCCCGACATCGTCACGCGCGAGGAGTGGCTCGCCGCGCGCAAGGAACTGCTCGCCAAGGAGAAGGCGGCGACGAAAGCGCGTGACGCGCTCAACGCCGAGCGGCGCCGGCTTCCGATGGTCGAGATCGAGAAGGAGTACCTGTTCGACGGGTCCGACGGCAAGGCGACGCTGTTCGACCTCTTCGACGGAGGATCCCAACTGATCGTCTACCACTTCATGTTCGCCCCGGAGTGGGACGCGGGATGCCGCAGCTGCTCGGCCTTCATCGACCAGATCGGGCACCTCGCCCATCTGCGGGCCCGCGGCACGAGCTTCATCGCCGTCTCCCGTGCCCCGTTCACCAAGATCCTGCCCTTCAAGGCACGGATGGGCTGGACGGTGCCGTGGTACTCCTCGAACTACAGCGACTTCAACCACGACTTCGACGCCACCGTCGACAAGGGCGAAGGATCCTACGAACAGCCCGGCCTCAGCTGCTTCCTGCGTGACGGGGACCGCGTCTTCCACACGTACTCGACGTACGACCGCGGCCTCGACTGGACGGCCTCGTACTCCAGCCTTCTCGATCTCACCGCCCTTGGCCGTCAGGAGGACTGGGAGGAGCCGAAGGGCCGGTCGACGGGGCTCGGGGCTCCGGCGGGCAGTGCCCGGCTGCGGTATCACGACGAGTACGAGATGTGAGGAACTGGCACAACTCGGTGTCAGGTCCGTCACGTTGCGAGTCCTTTAGCCCCCTCGGCGCGTTCTACTTCGAAAGAGTCCTATGAGGACTGCCAACGGGGGAGCAGAAGGACAATGATGAACAGTCGAGTGGTACTGGAACGCTTTCCGGCCGGTGGGTCGCGAGGTTCGTGGCCCGCGGAGGAGTTCGCGCGGGCCCGCCGTATGGAGGGGCAGCAGGCGGAGGTCGTGATGGACCTCGCATCCGACGCCTTCCTGGTGATCGTGCGCGAGCCCGTCGCGACCGCGGTGCCCGATCTGGCCGAGATAGCCGCCGCCGCGTAGGCCCGAGCACGCCCCTCAGCGCTCAGGCCTCAGGCCTCAGGTTTCAGGCCTCAGCGCTCGGCGTGTCCGTTCGGTGAGGGGACCTTCGCCGTGAACTGGTCGGCCTGCAGGGCGTACAGCTCCGCATAGACACCACCCGTCCGCAGGAGCTCGTCCGGTGTACCCGACTCCACCAGACGGCCTCCTTCCAGGACATGGACCAGGTCGGCGTGGCGCACCGACGCCAGGCGGTGGGTGATGAGGATGACGGTCTGGCCCGTTCCGGCGAGGGCCCTGATCTTCTCGAAGACCTCGAGCTCGGCGCGGGCGTCGAGCGCCGCCGTCGGCTCGTCCACGATGAGGATGCTGCCGCGCCGGTACGCGGCACGCGCGATGCCGAGCCGCTGCCACTGACCGCCCGAAAGCTCGTGCCCGCCGGTGAACGCGCGGGCCAGCAACGTGTCGAGCCCGCGCGGCAGATCGGCCACGACGTCCCCGGCACCGGCCTCCCCGACGGAGTCGCCGATCCGGTCGTCCGTGAGCGGCACCGATGACCGGCCGATCGCGATGTTCACGCGCGCCGTGAACGGCCAGCGCTTGAAGTCCTGCGCCACCATCGCGATACGTTCCGCCAGCTGATGCCGGTCCGCGGTCGCCGCGTCGACGTCGTCCCACAGGATCCGGCCGTCCTTCGGCGCGTACAGGCCCGCGAGCAGCTTGACCAGCGTGGTCTTGCCGGAGCCGTTCTCGCCCACGAGGGCGACGATCTTTCCGGTGGGCAGGGTGAGGGAGATGTCGCTCAGCGCGTCCCTGCCCGAGGTCCCCGGATAGCGGAAGGTGACGTTCTCGAACCGTATCTCCCGTGGATTCGCCGGGAGTTCGGCGCCGCCGACCGGGATCGCGCGCTGCGCGGCCTCCACGAAGAGCCGCTCCAGGTCGCCGACGAACAGGGCGTCCTCGTGCAAGGAGTTGATCTCCACGACGAGTGTGTCGAGATTGGACGCGCCGGTGCGGATCGCGATGACGGCGGTGCCCGCCACGGACAGCGCCATCGCCCCGGCGAGCATAAGGCCGCCGAGCGTCGCGTACGTCGCCACGGTGGCGAGGCCCGTCCAGGCCGCCGCGATCAGGCCCGTCCGTGCGGCGAGCCGCGCCAGGCGCGCCTGCTCATCCTCCGCGGCCTCCGCCATGGACCGGAAGTGCCGCAGCAGGAAGGGGCCCACGCCGTGCACCCGGATCTCCGGGGCCGCCCGCGCCTCCGTGAGCAGGCTGCCGATGAGGCGCCCCGCGCGCGCGTGCTGCACCCACGCGTGGAAGGAGACGTAGCGGCGCCGGGCGATCGTCAGGGCGCTCCACGCGCTCGGCAGGGTCATCGTCACCAGGAGCGGAAGCAGCAGCGGGTGCAGGACGGTCAGTACGCTCGCCGCCGCGATCAGCGAGATCATCGCGTTCACCACGCGCGTGGCGATGCCGATCATGCGTCGGGCCGACGCCGCTCCGTACTGCGCGGTGTCGAGCAGCTTGTGGAACGCGTCGTCCTCGATGGCCGAGAGCTCCACCGACGCGGCCCTCTCCAAGTACTGCTCGGTGGCGACGCGTTCGACCTTCGGTTCCAGGCGGCCCGTCGCGTACGTCGACGCGGCGCGCAGCAGTGCGGCCACCAGCAGTACGCATGCCACCGTCACCAGGGCGGGCGCGGCGCCGCGCAGCCGGTCGGCCACCGGGGCGTCGGTCATCAGACGCCCGAGGACGCTGTTGACCGCGAGGAGGCTCACCGCCTGGGCGAGCCCGCGGCCCAGCTCGGAGCCGATGACGATGCGCGCGGCCCGCCGGTCGGCCTGTCGGGCGAGCCGGAAGCTGGCGGCGAGGAGCGCGGGAAGCCGCTTCAGCATGGACCGGAACCCCAGCTGGAGGAAGGCCTCCTCGTACTGGGCCCAGCCGGTGTCGTAGCGCAGGGGGCCGCCGAAGAGCAGTGACTCCGAATCCGAAGTTCCGCTCTGTGAGTGGGGGTTGCCCGTCTCGCTCGTCTTGTCGCTGTCGCTCTGCTTGTCGTTGTTGTTCTTCTTGTCGTTCGTCTGCTTCTCCTTCTGCGTTGTGCGTACGCCCGATGCGGGCTTGCAACCCCGGGCAACTGTTGCCGGTTGGCCCGGGCCGCAGTGCCATACCCCATGCACGCGACTCCGCACCCGCGCAGGCAAAGGAGTTCTTCCGTGAGTGACACAGTCCGGACACCTCGAGCCCCCTATGCGCACGGCCTTGACGGCCCCGCACTGCTCGACGCGTACCGCACGATGCGTACGATCCGTGACTTCGAGGAGCGCCTCCACGAGGAGTTCGCGACCGGCGACATCCCCGGCTTCGTCCACTTGTACGCAGGTGAGGAGGCGTCAGCCACCGGAGTGTGCGCTCATCTCGATGACGACCGCGACGTCATCGCCTCGACGCACCGGGGCCACGGCCACTGCATCGCCAAGCACGTCGACGTGAAGTCGATGATGGCCGAGATATACGGGCGAGGCGATCGAGCGGGCGCGTTCGGGCGGCGGCCCCACCCTCATCGAAGTCAAACTCACCCGCTACTACGGGCACTTCGAGGGCGACCAGCAGAAGTACCGGGACGCCGCGCGGGTCGCCGCCGCCGTCAAGTCAGTCGTCGATGGGAAGCCGTGAGGTGGCTGTGAGGATGTCGTTCATAGAGCGGGTCACCATGCCGAAATGGGGCCTGTCCATGAAGACCGGAAAGATCACCAAGTGGATCGCGGAGGAGGGCGACGAGGTCGCGGAGGGTGACGATCTGGCCGAGATCGACACCGACAAGATCGCGGGCACGCTCGAGGCGCCCCGGGGCGGTGTACTGCGGCGGATCGTCGCGGATGCGGGCGGTGAGGCGCCCGTCGGCTGTGTCATCGCGGTCATCGCCGGGGCGGACGCCCCGGAGGGCGAGATCGAGCGGGTGGCCGCCGAGGCACGGGAGCAGCTGGGGCGCGGGGTGCCCGCGGAGGACGAGGGCAGCCCGGTGAGCGGCATCGCCGAGGTGGCAGGCAGGGCGCTCGCGTACGCGACGTCGGGTGGTGGCGCGGAGGAGATCGTCCTTGTGCACGGGTACGGCGGCGACAAGAACTCCTGGCTCTTCGTGCAGGAGCCGCTCGCGGCGAGGCACACGGTGTACGCGCTCGACCTGCCCGGTCACGGGGAGTCGGCCAAGGAGGTGGGGGACGGCAGCCTGACCTCGCTGACGACGGTCGTCACGGGCTTCCTCGACGCGCTCGGCATCGAGCGGGCGCATCTGGTGGGGCACTCCCTCGGGGGTGCGGTGGTCACGGGGGTGGCGGCGAGGGTCCCCGACCGGGTCCGCTCCCTGACGCTGATCGCACCCGCCGGGTACGGGCCCGACGTGGACGCCTCCTACCTGCGGGGTTTCGCGGATGCCGGGACGCGGCGCGAACTCCGTCCGCACCTGAGCAAGCTGTTCGCCGACGAGGGGCTCGTGACGCGGCAGCTGGTGGACGACCTCCTGAAGTACAAGCGCCTTGACGGCGTCGACACGGCGCTCCGTACGCTCCTGCCGACGCTGGTCGCCCCGGGCGGCGGGGCGGCACTGGACGTGAGCGCCCTGCTGCCCACAAGCGTGCGGACGGTCGCCGTGTGGGGCGAGGCGGATCAGGTCATCCCGGCGTCCAATGCGGCGTCCCTCGAAGGGAGGGCCCCCGTGCGCGTGATCGAGGGGGTGGGCCACATGGCGCAGATGGAGGCGCCGGGGGAGATCGTCGCCGCGGTGGAGGCCGCGGTGGCGGGGTGAGGGAGCGGGGCGGCGCCTGCGGGAGGGTGCCGCCCCGGGTTTTCCTGGCTCTGAGGGCTCTGAGGGCTCTGAGGGCTTGCTCCGGCGAAGTCGGCGTACAGGTGGAGTCGCCGTACAACGGTGCAGGTCTAGGCCCGTACGGCCCGGGACCAGGCCGGTGTGGTGCCCGTGGCCCTGCACCACGCCAGATACAGCGGAATCGGCGGCGTATAGGGAACCTCGCCCCCGGAGGGGCTGTGGATCAGCGAAGGAGCGTGCCGGGCGCCCGGCACCACGGCTCCCGCGGCGTAATAGGCGGGGGACGGCCATTCCAGTGCGACGTCGGAGTCGGCCGGCACGATCCACCACCACCGCGCCGCGTCCACGTCCTCGTACACACACCCCACGCGAGGCAATCGCGCCATCAGCAGGGGTCCGAACCGGGAAGGCACCGAGACCGCGTCGCACCCCAGGGGCTGCGTCATCCCCTCCGGGACGGCGAGCCGTGTCAGGGGCGGTGGGGAGGCGGCGGCAGCCCGCTTCCGTTCGAAGCGGACCAGCGTGTCCAGATCCAACACCCGCCGCACCGTCACCGTGCTCACACGCCCCCTGTCCACGTCGTCCTCACGCCCGCACCCTCATTCACGTCACGCCCGCAGTTCCGCCCATACGGTGAGGCCGACTCCGGGACCCTCGTCCCGCACACCCCACGCGTTGCTCACCGCTTCGACGAGGAGCAGTCCCCTCCCGTGCTCATCGTCTGCGTCGGGCCCCTCCTGGGCGGGCCGCGGGACACCTGATCCGTATCCATCGTCACGCACAGCTATGCGCAGTGTCCCGGGTCTCGTGCAGAGCTCGCAGACGATCCGGTGACTCGCGGTGTGCACGATCGCGTTCGTCACCAGCTCTGACACCACGAGGGCCGCGGCGTCGCGGGCGTCCTCGCCTATGTTCCAGCCCAGGAGCTGGGCTTTCGCCAGCTGTCTCGCCTGTGCGGCGGAGCCCGGCCGTGGCACGAGCGCGAAGCTGACGCAGAGCTCGGAGCCGCTGTCGGCCCACACGTCGGCGGTAACGCCAACAGGGGCTTCGGCGGCAGCTGTGTGTAACGGCGCGGGCGGAGTCACGCCATCCACTATCGCCCCGCCGGGAACACCTTGGCAAGACCCACTCTGAAAAGTGCACAGTGGCGTGTCCCTTCTAGACGGCACATGGCACACTGCTCGCAACGGCTCCAGGTGCGGAGTGAATTGGCATTACATGGAGTACGTGGAGGTAGGACGTGAGCGAACCGCGGTCCGCGCCGACCGTCGGCCAGGTCGTCCTCGGCCGTCGCTTGCAGGACCTGCGTGAGCGCGCGGGCCTCAAGCGAGAGGAGGCGGCGCGGATTCTTCGCGTCGCCCCCGCCACGGTCCGCCGCATGGAGATGGCCGAGGTCGCGCTCAAGATCCCGTATCTCCAGCTCCTCCTGAAGTCCTACGGCGTCGCCGACGACGAGGCGGACGCCTTCGTGACGCTCGCCGAGGAGGCGAACAAGCCGGGCTGGTGGCAGCGGTTCCACGACATCCTGCCGGGCTGGTTCAGCATGTACGTCAGCCTGGAGGGCGCGGCCAGCCTCATCAGGTCCTACGAACCGCACTTCGTGCCCGGCCTGCTGCAGACCGAGGAGTACGCACGTGGTGTGATGCGCTCCGGGGCGATCGGCCAGACCCGCCCCGAGGACGTCGAGCGGTATGTGGCGCTGCGGATGGAGCGCCAGTCCCTGCTCACCCGTGAGGACGCGCCACGGCTCTGGATAGTGATGGACGAGACCGCCCTGCGTAGACCCGTGGGCGGCCCCGAAGTGATGCGAGAGCAGATCGACAAGCTGCTCGAAGCCGTCGAACTTCCGCATGTGACGCTGCAGATCGCGCCGTTCGCGGCGGGTCCGCACCCGGGCACGTACGGACCGTTCGTGCTCTTCCGCTTCGCCATGGCGGAACTGCCGGACATGGTCTACAGCGAGTACCTGACCGGCGCCGTCTATCTGGACGCGCGCACCGAGGTCGCGACCCACCTCGAGGTCATGGACCGCATGGCGGCGCAAGCCGCGACGGCACAACGCACAAAGGAGCTCCTGAGGGACCTCCGCAAGGAGCTGTGAATGGATCGACACCGAGCCGGCACGCGACCCGGGTCCAAGCCCGGAGCCGGGTCACGCCCCGAGTCCCGGGACGACTCCCGGATCTACAACGGCATGCCCGCGCGTGACCTCGGCAGCGAGGGCTGGCACAAGCCGTGGAGCGGCGGCAACGGCGGCAACTGCCTGGAGGCCATGAAGCTGGCCGACGGCCGGGTCGCCGTCCGCCAGTCGGCCGATCCGGACGGTCCGGCGCTGATCTACACGTACGGCGAGATCAACGCGTTCATCCAGGGGGCGAAGGCGGGGGAAGCCGACTTCCTGCTGTCCTGAGCCTGCCGTCCCTGAGCCTGCCGCCCATGAGCAGGCGGTTGTTTCACAAGCGGTTGTTTCGCAAGTGGTTGATTCACACGGTCATCGGCCGGTCGTACGGTCCGATCGGTGCCGCGAGCTGGGTCGTGCCCGTCAGCCACCGGTCCACCGCGGCGGCGCTCGCGCGGCCCTCGGCAATGGCCCACACGATCAGTGAGGCGCCGCGGGCCGCGTCGCCCGTCGCGAAGACGCCCGGCACGTTCGTCGTGAAGTCCGCGTCGCGGGCGAGGGCGCCGCGGTCGTCGACCTCCAGGCCGAGCTGGTCGACCAGGCCGCCCGGCGTCCGCTCGGGCCCGGAGAAGCCGAGCGCGAGCAGCACCAGATCTGCGGGGAGCGTACGGGTGGTGCCGGGCCGCGGGCGGCGATCCGCGTCGACCTCGGTCAGCTGCAGGGAGCGCACCCGTCCCGCCTCGTCGCCGCTGAAGCGGAGGGTGGAGGCGGCGAACAGGCGTGCGTCGGCGTCCGCCGCGGGAGCGGTGCGCAGCTCGCCCGCCTCCTCGTGGGCGCCGGAGAGGCGGTAGACCTTCGGGTACGTCGGCCAGGGCTCGGCCAGTTCGTCGCGCAGATCACCGGGCCGCTCGTAGATGTCCAACTGCGTGACGGACGTGGCACCTTCACGCACCGCCGTGCCCAGGCAGTCCGCTCCGGTGTCCCCGCCGCCGATGATCACGACGTGCTTGCCCGCGGCGGACAGCGGGGATGTGTCGAAGTCGCCCTCGCACACGCGGTTGGCGAGCGGGAGATACTCCATCGCCTGCTGGATCCCGGTCAACTCCCGCCCCGGTACGTCCAGGTCACGCCATGCGGTGGCGCCCACGGCGAGTACCACCGCGTCGTACCTGGCCCGCAGCTCCGCGGCGCCGATGTCCCGCCCGATCGTGACGGACGTACGGAAGACCGTGCCCTCGTCCCGCATCTGCGCGAGCCGCCGCTCCACGTGGTGCTTCTCCATCTTGAACGCGGGGATCCCGTACCGCAGGAGCCCGCCCGCGCGATCCTCGCGCTCGTACACGGCGACGGTGTGACCGGCCCGCGTCAGCTGCTGCGCGGCGGCGAGTCCGGCGGGTCCCGAGCCGACGACGGCGACGGTCCTGCCGGAGTGCCGGTCCGGGGGGAGGGCCGGGTTGAGGCCGTCCTGCCAGGAGCGGTCGGCGATGGCCACCTCGACGTTCTTGATGGTCACAGCGGGCTGGTTGATCGCAAGGACGCAGCCCGCCTCGCAGGGGGCGGGGCAGAGGCGGCCCGTGAACTCGGGGAAGTTGTTCGTGGCGTGCAGCCGTTCCGCCGCCGCATGCCAGTCGGAGCGCGAGACGAGTTCGTTCCAGTCGGGGATCAGATTGCCCAGCGGGCAGGCGTCGTGGCAGAAGGGGATGCCGCAGTCCATGCAGCGGTCGGCCTGCTGCTCGACGATGGGCAGCAGTGCACCGGGGACGTACACCTCGTCCCAGTCCTTGACCCGTTCGCCGACGGGGCGGCGCGGCCACTCCTTGCGGGTGGTGGTGAGGAAGCCTCTGGGGTCGGCCATAGCCGTCTCCCTCGCGTGCTTTCACAGGCTTCCGGCCACTGTACGACGGGTGGGCGGGCCCGGCATGTTCGCACATGTTCGCAGGGGGAGACGGGTGGCAGGTCAGGTCAGGTCAGGGCGAGGGTGAAGGATGCCGACGCGGCAAGGGACGCACCGACCCGGATGTGGTTCCACATGGTCCACTCGCGGACGTACGTACGCCAGTGGTCCGCGCTCTGAGGCGCCTGCGCGTCGAGCTTGGCGAGGGCGTCGTTGCGGGGGACGTTCGCGGCGATGGTCACCCCGAACGAGCCGAACAGATACAGCGCGCTGCCGAGCAGCAGCTCGACGGTGCCGCCGTCGGGCCAGAGCACGAAGGTGACGACGGCGACGACCGCGCTGAGACCGGCGGCGCCCATGAACACGGTCATGAACCCGGCGGTGAGTGCCTTGACGTTGATCGACTGCATCGCCGCGATGCCTTGCGCCGGGGGCAGCGCGGCCAGGCCCTGCATCACGAATGTCGAGAACGCGACGAACGCTCCGGCGACCAGGCCGCAGGCGAGTGCGCTCAGCACGACGAGCACGAAATACGGTCCCTCGATCATGGCAACTCCCGCGTTGGGTAAGGCAGCCGGCAGGTGAGTGAGCCGCAGTGATCCTCCATGGCGCGGCCCCGCACCACAAGTGAATTGCCCTTACCGGGGTGGGGGCCATGCGTGGGGCGCGCGGGCGCATGCGCGGGCGTCTGGACGGGGTCTCGCTACGCGCTTCGCGCTTCGCGCTTCGCGGTGGGTCGTCCGCTTCCCGCCGCCGGGGGCTGATCCTGTCCCGCCGCTTCGCGACGGACGCTCTCCCACCCACCCGCCCGATCACCCCGTGTCGGGGGGGCGGGCGAACGGGCGTGCCGGCCCGGCTGTCGTTCGCTGCCCCGCTGCTCGACACGGGGTAATCGGCCGGGTGGGCGGGAAAATATCCGGCGCGAAGCGGCGGTTCAGGCCCCGTAACGAGGGCAGGCCCCGCCACGGGAGCGCCTGCCCATCAGACCGCCACGCCCCTCCGCTCAGGCCCCTGCCAGGCCCGAAGCACCGCCTCCACCGCCGGGGCGATCCGGCGACGGGCCTCTCCCCGGGGGACCCCGCTCATGAGGAGGCGGTCGTACGGCGTCTCCGTGTGCCGGACGGCGGCCACCACCGCCCCCGTCACCGCGCCTGCCGACAGGGCCCGGCCCGCCGCGCTCCTGCCCACCCGCCCACTGCCCCGCACGGACGCGTGCGCGGCGATCGCACGGCACCGCTCCTCGGGGCACCCGGGGAAGAGGCGGCGTATCTCGTCGGAGAAGGCCGCGGTGAAGCGGACGTCCTGCGCGGCCCGGCGCGCCGCATCCCGTGCCCGGCGCCGCGCCCGAGCCTCGGCGTCGGCGAGGCACCGCTCCTCGGCCAGCGCGAGCGCCGCCTCCTCGACGAGGACGCCCTGGCGCTCGTACCGCCCCTGGCGCCGGTTGAAGCGGACGACCACGGCCGAGAGCCCGCTCCCCTCGCGGGCCCGACGCGTCAGCGCGGTGTCGCCGCGCGGCAGGAAGACGAGATGGCCCAGGTCGGCGCAGTCCAGGCAGCGCGGCTCGGAATCCTCGATGACCAGGAGGGCGAGCGGCCCGCCGCGGCACTCCGTGCAATGGCGGCGCTTGAGGGGCTGGATGGCCAGAAGTCCGCTTCGGGGGAGGGGAATTGGTGCCATACAGGGTTCATTCCCTCGGTCGGTGGACGCGTACCGTCGTGAGGGAGAGGCAGGAGAGCCCGGCGACACCATGGCGGGAAGGCCCGGCATCATGGGACGGGTGCGACTCGAAGCGATCACCTGGGACCGGCTCACGGACACCCTTGCCGACCGCCTGCTCGACCTGAAGACGGCCGACGCGAGCCCCTGGCCCCGCATCGCCTTCGACGGGGCCCCAGCGGGCAGACCCGGCGAACTGGCCCGGAGCGTGGCCGACGCACTGCGGGTGCGCGGGCGATCCGCGCTCGTCGTCGGCACGGAGGGCTTCCTGCGCCCCGCCTCGCTGCGCCTCGAATACGGGCGCGAGGACGTGGAGGCGTACTACAGCGGCTGGTTCGACACGGGTGCGCTCTGGCGCGAGGTCTTCGGGCCGCTGGATCCTGGCGGCACGGGGCGAGTGCTGCCCGACCTGTGGGACCCGGCCGCGGACCGCGCGACGCGCAGCCCGTACGTCCAACTCCGGCCCGGCGCGATGCTGTTGCTGCACGGCCCGCTGCTGCTCGGCCATTGGTTCCCCTTCGACCTGACGGTCCATACCAGCCTCTCGCCGGGTGCCCTGCGGCGGCGTACGGAGGAGAGCGAGCGTTGGACTCTGCCCGCCTTCGAGCGGTACGAGACGGAGACGGATCCCGGCGCGGTGGCCGACGTGGTCGTACGCGCGGACGATCCACGGCATCCGGCGTGGAGCGGTTGAGGGGTCTCAGGAGAAGGAGATGGCGAAAGCCCTTTTATATGCACGTGCATGTAGTTAGAGTCTGGGCATGGCTACGGAAGCGCTCCACTTCAGCGATTCGGTCCGCACTCTCCTCGACGGCAAGAACTTCGCCGGTGTCGCGACACTCGGCCCCGGCGGCGCACCCCAGAACTCGGTGGTGTGGATCAAGCGGGAGGGCGACACCGTGCTGTTCTCCTCCACGGCGGGGCGGCAGAAGGTCCGCAACCTCGAACGCGACCCGCGCGTCAGCATCTCGGTCTTCGACCTGGCCGACCCGTACACCTCGGTCGAGATCCGCGGCGTCGCCGAGATCCTCCCCGATCCGCAGAAGCGGCTCCCTCACGAGCTCTCGCACAAGTACCTCGGCATCGACCCGCCCGGCGAGAAGGACGAGGAGGCCAGGGTGATCATCAAGGTGATCCCGCAGAAGATCGTCGGCTTCTCCGCTTGAGGGGTGCCCGTCTCTGAGGGGTGCCTGTCTTTGAGGGGTAGCCGTCTCCGAAGGGTGCCCGCCTCCGGGGCGTACCGCCTCCTGCGTGCTGACCTTCGCAGGCCCGGCGAGAACGAGGGGCGCCGGGACTAGGGCGCTTCTGACGGATCTCCGCGGCGCCCAGTGGATCCCCGCACACGAGACCCTGGACCGCGCCGCACAACTGATGCGTCAGCTCGACGTGGGCGCGCTGCCCATAAGTGACGAGAACGAGCGGCTCTGCGGCATCCTCACCGACCGCGACATAGTCGTCGGCTGTGTGGCAATGGGGCACGACCCGTCCCGGGTGACCGCGGGCGACATGGCCAAGGGCACGCCACGCTGGATCGACTCGGGCGCAGGCGTCGACGAGGTCCTCCAGGAGATGAAGGGCAGCCAGATCCGCAGGCTCCCGGTCATCGAGAACAAACGCCTGGTCGGCATGATCAGCGAGGCCGACCTCGCCACGCACCTCACCGACGACCAGCTCGCGGGCTGGGTCGAGAGCGTGTACGCGAAGGGCTGACCGCCGGTCGCCCGGGCCACCGGGTCTGCTTCTCGGATCAGCCCGTGCGGCCTAGAGCCAGCCGTTGCGCCGGAAGCCGCGGTAGAGCGTGAAACAGATGGTGACGATGACGCCGACCACTAGGCCGTAGCCGTACTTCCAGTGCAGTTCGGGCATGTGGTCGAAGTTCATTCCGTACAGCCCGCAGATCATCGTCGGTACGGCGATCACGGCGGCCCAGGCGGTGATCTTCCGCATGTCCTCGTTCTGCGCCACCGTCACCTGTGCCAGATGGGCCTGCAGGATGGAGTTCAGGAGTTCGTCGAAGGAGGCGATCTGCTCCGTGACCCGCTTGAGGTGGTCGTCGACGTCCCGAAAGTAGGCCTGTATCTCCGGGGCGACCGCCCGCATCGGCTGGGTGGAGAGGATCTGCAGGGGGCGGCCGAGCGGCACCACGGCCCTCTTCAGCTCGAGGAGTTCCCGCTTGAGTTGGTATATGCGGCCGGGGTCGGCGCGCTCCCCGTCCTTGGAGAACACGTCCATCTCCACCTGGTCGATGTCGGCCTGCACCGCGTCCGTCACCACGAGATAGTCGTCCACGACGTGGTCGGCGAGCGCGTGCAGGACCGCCGCAGGACCCTTGGCGAGCTGCTCGGGCGCCGATTCGAGCTCCTCGCGCAGCGGGCCGAGCGAACCATGGCGGCCGTGCCGCACGGTGATCACGAACTCCGCGCCGACGAAGACCATGATCTCGCCGGTGTCCACCACCTCGCTGGTCGCGGTGAGTTCGGCATGCTCCACGTAACAGACGGTCTTGAACACGGCGAACAGCGTCTCGTCATACCGCTCGACCTTCGGCCGCTGGTGGGCGTGGACCGCGTCCTCCACGGCGAGCGGGTGCAGGTCGAAGAGGTCGGCGATGCCCGCGAACTCCTCCTCCGTCGGCTCGTGCAGTCCGAGCCAGACGAATCCGTCACCGCTCTTGCGGACGCGCTCGACCTCCTCGACGAGATCGCGGCCACCCTCCTGGCGCACGCCGCTGCGATACGTCACGCACTTCACCACCGCCGAGCCCAGCGGGGAGCGGGCGGGGTGACTCAGGTCGACGCGCTTGTGCTTGCGCACGAACTGGGCGACCCGCGCGACCTTCCGCAGGCCGCTTACCTTGCGAAGGTTCCCTACCTTTCGCAGGTTGCCTGCCATCGACATGCGTGGCTCCTCGTTCTGGTGACTTGGCGTGCCAGTCTGCCAGTACGTTCCGACATCGCGTCCCGAGCCTGTGGGAACGGAACACTCCGCTCCATGTGTTCGGGGCCGCCTCCCGGGAGTAAGCCGGGTAATTGGGATAATCGCCGCATGACGCTCATTGACGGCTATCTGACGGGCAATCGGAATCGGCACGCCGGGGGCGCGGGCGCGGGCGAGCGCTCCGAGGCCTTCTCCGCGCTCTTCGACCCCACGACCTTCCGGCACATCGAGCGGCTCGGCATCGGGCCGGGGTGGCGCTGCTGGGAGGTCGGCGCGGGCGGATTCTCCGTCGTCTCCTGGCTCGCGAAGCGGGTCGGCCCCACCGGGCGGATCCTCGCGACCGACACGGACATCTCCTGGCAGACGTCGGCCGCCCGGCCACCGGTCGAGGTGCGCACGCACGACGTGGGGGCGGAAGCGCCGCCCGGCGGGGGCTTCGACCTCGTCCACGCCCGGCTCGTGCTCGCCGGGGTGCCTGACCGGGAGCTGGCGTTGCGCTCGATGATCCGGGCGCTGCGGCCCGGGGGCCGCCTGCTGATCGAGGAGGCGGATCCGGCACTGCAGCCCCTGCCCTGCCCGGACGAGCACGGCCCGGCAGAGCAGTTGGCGAACCGCCTGCGGCACGCACTGCTCACCCAGCGCGGCACCGACCTCGCGTACGGCCGCGGCCTGCCCCGCCTGCTCCGCGCGGCGGGCCTGCGCCAGGTGGAGGCCGACGCGTACTTCCCGCTGGCCTCGCCCGCCTGCGCGGCCCTGGAGACGGCCACGATCCAGCAGTCCCGCACGGCCCTGACATCCGCCGGTCTGGCCACGGACGCCGAGATCACCGACCACCTCGCGAACATCGCCGCGGAGCCGATGGACCTGGCGAGCGCCCCCCTGATCTCGGCGTGGGGGAGGAAGGCCTAGGACAACCGCCCTCCCCGGCGGTCGGCGCGCCCCGCCCGACCCTTGCGGCGCCGGGGGCGGGGCAGCAGCCTGAGGGCATGACGGACAACACGGCACGTCTCGACCACGTCGTCCTGTGGGTGCGCGATCCCGCGGCGGCAGCCGACTTCTACGAGAGGGTGCTCGGCCTCGAACCACTGCGTGTCGCCGAGTTCACCGCGGGCGAGGCCTCGTTCCCGTCCGTGCGGCTCAACGAGGAGACCATCTTCGACCTCGCCCCGCTCACGCTCGCCGAGCGCATGAGCGTTGTGCCGGGCGCGGACAAGAGCGCGGGCCACCCGGTCAACCATGTCTGCCTCGCCCTGGCGGAGACCGGCTTCGAGGCGCTGCGCGCCCGTCTGGAGGAGCACGGCACACCGGTGTCGGACATCTCGTACGACGCGTTCGGCGCTCGCGGCAGGGCCCGCCGCAGCTTCTACTTCCGGGACCCGGACGGCAACATCTTCGAAGCGCGGCACTACGGAGAAGCCGGAGAAGCCGGAGAAGCCGGAGAAGGCTGACCCGTGCCGGAGGGCCGTGCGGGGCCCGGCTAGGGTGACCGGCCATGACCACGAATGATCAAGCTGTCGCGTCCTTTGCCGTACACATTCCGGATGTCGACCTGGAGGCCGAGCCCCTCGAGCCCGAGCAGATCGTCTCCGGTACCCCGGAGGTCACCGGCAAGGTCCTGTGGGAGTCCGCCGACGGCAAGCAGCTGCGCGGCATCTGGCAGATCACACCCGGCGTCGTCACCGACACCGAGGCCAACGAGCTCTTCGTGGTCGTCAGCGGCCGCGCCACGGTCGTGGTCGAGGGCGGCGACGTGATCGAGGTCGGCCCCGGCGACGCGGCCTTCCTGCGCGAGGGCGACCGTACGACGTGGACGGTGCACGAGACGCTGCGCAAGGCGTACCACATCACGCTCCCGTGACCGCCGAGGTCACCGAGCCCCCGGATCAGGCCTTCTTGACCGCCCGCCGGAGCGCGAGCGCCGCCATCGGCAGCAGCACGCAGACGCCGATGAGGTTGAGCCAGCCGTAACTCGCCCGGGCGACGATGAGACCGGCGGCCGCGCCGCCGATGCCCGCCGCCGTGTTCATGGTCAGGTCCGACAGGCCCTGCACGGCGGCCCGGGCGGGCTGCGGCACGGAGTCGGTGAGCAGCGCGGAGCCGGAGACGAGACCCGCGGACCAGCCGAGGCCGAGGATGAAGAGACCGGCGGCGGTCTGGCCGTGGCTCGGCCCCGCCGTACCGGCAAGCAGCGCGGCGCAGCACAGCAGCCCGATCGCGAGGCCGATCACGGAGAGCCGCCCGAACCGGTCGGAGAGCCAGCCCATCACCGGCGAGAGCGCGTACATGCCCGCGATGTGGCCGCTGATGACCAGGCCGACCAATTGCAGGTCCGCGCCGTGATGCCCCAGGTCGACCGGGGTCATGACCATGATCGAGACCATCACCGTGTGCGACACGGCCACCGTCACCAGGGCGAGCCGGGCCATCGGCGACGCGGCCACCGCGGCGACACCGGCCCGCAGCGAACGGCTCTGCGCGGACTGGTTCTCCTGCGGGGCGAGCGCGCGGGCGGTGAGCAACGGGTCGGGGCGCAGGAGCACCGCCACCACGAGACCGGCGAAGGCGAAGATCCCGGAGGCGAAGAGGAAGGGGCCCGCCGCCTCGGGGATGGAGGTGCCGGCGAAGGCGCGGCTCGTGGGCGCGGCGATGTTCGGGCCGAGGACCGAGCCGATGGTGGTGGCCCAGATGACGAGGGAGATGGCACGGCCGCGCCGGTCGGGCTCGGCGAGGTCGGCCGCCGCGAAGCGGGCCTGGAGATTGGCCGACGAGCCCGCCCCGAAGCCCGCCATGCCGAGCAGCAGCAGGGGGAAGCTCTCGATGACGGCGGCGAGCACCACGAGTCCCGCTCCAAGGGCGCCGATCAGATACGCGAGGACGAGGCCGGGCCGCCGTCCGCGCGATGTCATCAGGGCGGCGAGCGGCAGCGAGAGCAGGGCGGTGCCGGCCACGGACGCGGTGGGCGCGAGGCCGGACAGCGCCTCCGTCCCGCTCACCTCGGTAGCGAGCATCGGGGCCAGGGCGATACCGATCGGTACCCCGAGCCCACCCAGTATCTGACTGGAGACCAGCACCGCGGTGGTGCGGCGGCGCAGGGCCGGCAGTGCCTCCGGTGCGGGTATGTCAGGAGCGTCGAGGGTCGAAGTCACTGACGCAGTGTGCCAGGACGTCCGTACGCGGGGAACGCGGTTTTCACAGTCGCCGGGGAGCCGTCGCCGGGGGCGCCGAAGGGGTGGCTTCACGTCAGAACAGTGGCTCCGGCAGCACCCCTTCCAGGGCGAGCAGCCGCCGCTTGGTCTCGACGCCGCCGCCGAAGCCGCCGATGCCGCCGTCGCTCTCGACCACCCGGTGGCACGGCACCACGACCGGCAGCGGGTTGGCACCCATCGCCATGCCGACCGCCTGGGCCGCGCCGGGCTGACCGACGCGGCGGGCCAGGTCTCCATAGCCCACGACGGCGCCGTAGGGAACGGTGGTCAGCTCGCGCAGGACCTGGCGGTTGAACCCGGAGATCAGCGACCAGTCGAGCGGCAGCTCGAAGTCGTGCCGCTCGCCCGCGAAGTAGGCCGTGAGCTGGTGTATGGGCTCGGCGAGGAGCTCGGAGCCGGGTGCCTCGACCGGCTCGGCCCCCAGCCGGGAGCCGAGCCGCTCGAGTGCCTGGTCACGCACCTCGTCCGTGGCGTGGAAGACGACGGTGACCAGGCCGTCGTCGGTGGCGGCGAGCAGCAGTGGGCCGATGTCGCTCGCGACGACGGCCCACACCGCCTGCCGCGGGTCGTCATGCCCCGGCCCGCCCTGCCCGTGCTGCCCCTTGGCGTTCATGTGAACCACCGTACGACCGGGCACTGACAACGCCGTCCCCCGAGCCAGCCGGTGTTGGTCAGTGCTTGTCGGCGCTTGTCGGTGCTAGTCGGAGATGGCCTTACGCACGACATCGGGTGTGTTGGTGATGATGCCGTTCACCCCGAAGCCCGCCACCCGCTGGGCGGCGGCCGCGTCGTTCACGGTCCAGGTGAAGATCTCCAGGCGCTTGCGGTGCGGCCCCTTGAGCGAGTGGATCGCGGAGACGTACTCCTTGGAGATGGAGGTGTGCGTCGAGTTGATCTGGTCGGAGAACTTGGCGTACTCGGGCAGCTCGGCGACCGTCGGCGTACCGAGGAAGCCGGTCTTTATGTCGGGCCGCAGCTTGTGCACCGTCTTGACGCTGTCGGCGCTGAAGCTCTGGATGACGAGCTGGTTCTTGACGTGGTGCTTGTCCAGCCAGCCCGTCTTGCGCAGGACGGCCAGGCCCTGCTTCTCGATGCCCGGGTACAGCTCGGGCTTCTTGAACTCGAAGACGAGCTTCTGGTGGTTGCGCGAGACCCGGTTCATGTACTGCTTCAGCGTCGGCACCCGCTGCCCCGCGTACTTCGGGCTGAACCAACTGCCCGCGTCCAGCGTGGCGATCTCCGCCGCGGTGAAGTCCGCGACCTTCCACGGCGCGCGGTCGGGGAAGAGCTCCTCGACGTTCGTCGTCCGCTTCAGGGTGTCGTCGTGCACGATCACGAGCTCGCCGTCCTTGGTGCGCTGGACGTCGTTCTCGACCCAGCGGAACCCCATGTCAGCGGCCTTGTCGATGGCTGCGAAGGTGTTCTCGGGCGCGTAGGCGGACGCGCCCCGGTGCGCGACGACCAGCGGTCTGTCGTGCGAGACGGACGTCTGCGCCGACGGCTTGTCGACGGCGTGAGCGGTGGTGGAGGGGAGGACGAGCGCACCGGTTCCGAGAAGGGCGGCGGTGGCGGCAGCGGCAACACGTGCGGACAAGGGTGACTCCTCGCGCTGAATGGGCACGGACCGGATGAGAGTGACAGTCCACGGCCAACGCGAGACAGGTGCAGGATGGCCACAGGTTGAACGGAGACAGCCGGGTCTATTTCCCGGAAAATCGTTCGCAAGTTCCGGAGTGAGCTTTACTCTCTGCTTCAGTCCATGGCCTGTCAGTAGACGGCCGACTGGGGCCACTTGGGTGTAATCCCGGGCATATGGACACAACAGCGGAAGGGCTACCGCGCATGCAGGGCACGGTCGACGGTTTCAGTTATGGACTAGTCACACCGGTGACGGCGTACCTCATGGCGTGCCTCGGTGGAGCGCTCGGTCTGCGCTGCACCACAAGGTCGCTCCTTGTCGCGCACTCCTGGCGGCCAGGATGGCTCGCGCTCGGCTCGGCGGCGATCGGGTCCGGCATATGGACGATGCACTTCATCGCGATGATGGGCTTCTCCGTCGAGCAGGCCCCGATCCACTACGACAGGACGCTGACCTTCGCGAGTCTCGCCGTCGCCATCGTCATGGTCGGCGTCGGGATCTTCATCGTGGGCTATCGCGGCGCCACCGGGGCGGCGCTGTTCACCGGGGGAACGATCACCGGCCTCGGTGTCGCGTCGATGCACTATCTGGGAATGGCCGGAATGCGTCTGCGCGGGACGCTGGACTACAACACCCTCACCGTTTCCGCGTCCGTCGTGATCGCCGTCGTCGCCGCCACCGCGGCACTATGGGCGGCCGCACAGGTCAGAGGCTTCCTCTGGAGCCTGGGTGCGAGCCTCGTCATGGGCCTGGCGGTCACCGGCATGCACTACACCGGGATGGCGGCCCTCAGGGTCCATCTGCACGCGGGCTCGTCCGCGGCGCCGACCACGGGGGACTCGCCCGCCGAGCTGCTCGCGCCCATGATGATCGGCCCGCTCGCCTTCCTGCTCCTCGCGGGTGTCATCGTGATGTTCGACCCGCTGATGGTGATGGGCAAGGCGGACCTCCAGAACGCCGCACAGGGGCAGCGCGCCCCCTATCCCGTCCCTCGCTCGGGCGACCGGCACGACCCGCGGGCGGGCCGCAGGCCCCAGCAGCGCTCCGGCCCCAGGACCCCGCAGAGCTGGTGATCCGACCCCGTTGTCAGTGCGGGGTCGTACGGTGGGTTCCATGCGGCCCGTATCCAAGATCGAACGCACGGTGGCACCTTTCGAGGTCGTCAGTGACTACACGCCAAGCGGCGACCAGCCGGCGGCCATCGCCGACCTGGAGCGGCGCGTGCGCGCAGGTGAGAAGGACGTCGTCCTGCTCGGCGCGACCGGCACAGGCAAGTCGGCCACCACCGCGTGGATGATCGAGAAGCTCCAGCGTCCCACCCTCGTGATGGCGCCGAACAAGACGCTGGCCGCCCAGTTGGCCAACGAGTTCCGAGAGCTCCTGCCGAACAACGCGGTGGAGTACTTCGTCTCGTACTACGACTACTACCAGCCCGAGGCGTACGTCCCGCAGTCGGACACGTACATCGAGAAGGACTCCTCGATCAACGAGGAAGTCGAGCGCCTGCGCCACTCCGCGACGAACTCGCTGCTCACCCGGCGTG
Source organism: Streptomyces sp. NPDC056486 (assembly GCF_042795295.1). Classification (NCBI taxonomy): domain Bacteria; kingdom Bacillati; phylum Actinomycetota; class Actinomycetes; order Kitasatosporales; family Streptomycetaceae; genus Streptomyces; species Streptomyces sp. NPDC056486. The sequence continues at coordinate 5,755 of NZ_JBHTSF010000054.1, read as the reverse complement.
ACGTGATCGTGGTCGCCTCCGTCTCCTGCATCTACGGCCTCGGCACCCCGCAGGAGTACGTGGACCGGATGGTGTCGCTCAAGATCGGCGACACGATCGACCGCGATCAGCTCCTGCGCCGCTTCGTCGACATCCAGTACACCCGCAACGACATGGCCTTCGCCCGCGGCACCTTCCGGGTCCGCGGCGACACCATCGAGATCTTCCCGGTCTACGAAGAGCTGGCCGTCCGCATCGAGATGTTCGGCGACGAGATCGAGGCGCTCTCCACGCTGCACCCCCTCACCGGCGAGGTCATCAGCGACGACGACCACCTGTACGTCTTCCCGGCCTCGCACTACGTGGCGGGCCCGGAGCGCATGGAGAAGGCGGTCAACGGCATCGAGAAGGAGCTCGCCGAGCGCCTTGCCGAGCTGGAGAAGCAGGGCAAGATGCTGGAGGCCCAGCGCCTGCGCATGCGCACGACGTACGACCTGGAGATGCTCCGCCAGATCGGCTCCTGCTCCGGCATCGAGAACTATTCGATGCACTTCGACGACCGCGAGCAGGGCTCGGCGCCGAACACCCTCATCGACTACTTCCCCGAGGACTTCCTCCTCGTCATCGACGAGTCGCACGTCACGGTCCCGCAGATCGGCGCGATGTACGAGGGGGACGCCTCCCGCAAGCGCACCCTGGTGGACCACGGCTTCCGGCTGCCGTCCGCGCTCGACAACCGCCCGCTGAAGTGGGAGGAGTTCCTCGGCCGCATCGGCCAGACCGTCTACCTCTCCGCGACCCCGGGAAAGTACGAGCTCTCGCGCGGCGACGGCTTCGTCGAGCAGATCATCCGCCCCACCGGTCTCATCGACCCGGAGGTCGTGGTCAAGCCCACCGAGGGGCAGATCGACGACCTGGTGCACGAGATCCGCACGCGCACCGAGAAGGACGAGCGCGTCCTGGTCACCACGCTCACCAAGAAGATGGCCGAGGACCTCACCGACTACTTCCTCGAGCTGGGCATCCAGGTCCGCTATCTGCACAGCGACGTCGACACCCTGCGCCGCGTCGAGCTCCTGCGCGAACTGCGTGCCGGTGAGTACGACGTCCTGGTCGGCATCAACCTCCTGCGCGAGGGCCTCGACCTGCCCGAGGTCTCCCTGGTGTCGATCCTCGACGCCGACAAGCAGGGCTTCCTGCGCTCCGGCACCTCTCTGATCCAGACGATCGGCCGCGCGGCACGCAACGTCTCCGGTCAGGTCCATATGTACGCGGACAAGGTCACCCCGGCGATGGAGCAGGCCATCGACGAGACCAACCGCCGCCGCGAGAAGCAGATCGCGTACAACAAGGAGAAGGGGATCGACCCGCAGCCGCTGCGCAAGAAGATCAACGACATCGTGTCGGCGATCGCGCGCGAGGAGGTCGACACGGAGCAGCTGCTCGGCACCGACTACCGCAAGGCGAAGGGCGGCGACGCGAAGGCTGCCGCCAAGGCGCCGGTGCCCGCGCTCGGCGGCAAGGCGGGCAAGGCGGCCAAGGGCAAGGCCGCCGAGAAGGTGCCCACCGACCGGCCCGCGGCGGAACTGGCCGAGCAGATCGAGGAGATGACCGCACGGATGCGCACGGCCGCCGCCGACCTGCAGTTCGAGATCGCCGCACGGCTGCGTGACGAGGTGTCAGAGATGAAGAAGGAGCTGCGGCAGATGAGGGAGGCGGGGCAGGCGTAGGCGTACTGCCTGGTGTGTTGCAAGACCGACACAAAGTGCCGCCCACACTGCGGCACCGTCAGCGCCTCTGCGTAGGGTGCTGGGCAACCGCGCAGACCGGCGGTTGCCCGGGCATTTCGAGAGGGGACAGCGCGTGACGGTCAACATGACCAAGGGTCAGGCCATCAGCCTGCAGAAGGACGACGGGGGCGCCCTGACCGCGGTGCGCATGGGGCTCGGCTGGCAAGCGGCCCCGAGGCGAGGTCTGTTCGGCACGCGCACGCGCGAGGTCGACCTGGACGCGTCGGCGGTTCTGTTCGCCGACAAGCAGCCGGTGGACGTCGTGTTCTTCCGTCACCTCGTCAGTGACGACGGTTCCGTGCGGCACACCGGTGACAACCTCGTCGGCGGTGTCGGCCAGGGCGGCGACGACGAGGCGATCCTCGTCGACCTGGCGCGGATCCCGGTCCACATCGACCAGATCGTCTTCACGGTGAACTCCTTCACGGGTCAGACGTTCCAGGAAGTGCAGAACGCGTTCTGCCGCCTGGTCGACGAGACCAACGGCCAGGAGCTCGCCCGCTACACGCTCGACGGCGGCGGTCAGTACACCGCGCAGATCATGGCGAAGGTCCACCGCGCGGGCACGGGCTGGCAGATGACGGCCATCGGCAACCCGGCCAACGGCCGCACGTTCCAGGACCTGATGCCGTCGATCCTGCCGCAGCTGTAGCCACGCGGCACCAGTAAGTACAGAGGGCACGAGGGGGACGTAGGCGATGACGGCCGAGCTGGTCCGGGGGCAGAACCACCCGCTTCCCGAGACCCGTCTGGAGATCCGGGTCTCGGTCGGCAAGCCGATCGTGGCGGGGGTCACGCTCAGCGACGACCAGGGCAAGGTACGTGGCCCGGACTGGGTGGCCCATCCCGGCTCGCCCACGCTGCCCGGGCTCGAGGTGCCCAGGCAGGCCGCCGCCGACCACCGCCTGGCGGTGGACCTCGGCGCCGTGCCGCAAGCGGTGCACCGGGTCAACGTCCTGCTCGCGCTGCCCGTCGGCGTCGGGGGACCGGTCAGCTTCGGCTCCCTCGCCGCTCCTTTCGTGGCCGTCACCGCACTCGACGGCTCCGAGGTCGCCAGCTACACCATCACCGACCTGGACGCCGAGTCCGCCGTCGTCGCCCTGGAGCTCTACCGCAGGCAGGACGCGTGGAAGGTGCGCGCCGTCGGCCAGGGGTACGCGGGCGGCCTCGCCGACATGCTCACCGACCAGGGCCTTGCGCAGGCCCACGAACTGGCGGGCACGATCAACGAAGCGGTGGCCCAGGGTCTCGCCCGCTCGGTGGCGGTGCCACCGCCCCGCCCCTCGGACGAGGCCCGCGTGCGGGCGGCGGGGCAGACCGCCCCCGGCCCGGGAGCGCCGGGCCCGGACGGCGACGCGTCCCCCCAGCCCACCCCGGCGACGCACCAGCCGGGCGACGCGAGCACCGCGGCCGGTGGCCCCGTCAATTACACCCACCCCAGCCGACAGACGAGCGCACCGCCGCCGCCCTCGCCGACGGCGGCCCCGGCCGAGCCGGGCAGGGCGGCTCAGCCCGTGGCGGGCGACGCGACCGGCTGGTCCATGGAGGAGCGGCTCTACAACCAGGTGTGGGGCATGTTCGAGGACCTGGCCCGCTCCACGGCCGCGTACCGGAGCGCCGTCGACTTCGCCGAGTCGCGCATGGACCAGGAGCTCGACAAGGTCCTCTCCGACCCGCGCAGCCGCATCGGCAACACCGGTGACGCCGCGCGCGAGGCCGCCCGCGCCAAGCACGGCCTCCTCGTCGACCGGGCGAGAGCCGCCCTCGACCGCGACCTGGGCCAGCTCGCCGCCGAGTCCGAGGTCGTCGAGCCCGCCCTGCCCATGGCGTTCGCCGGCTGGGACAGCCCCGTCTGGCACGCCTACCGCACCCCCATGGAGATCCCCATGGCCCTGCGCCTGGGCGACCTCCAGCTGCCCGAGCGCCCCGACCTGCGCATCCCGATGCTGGTGCGGCTGCCCCTTGAGCGCGGCCTGTGGATCGACAGCGGCCGCTCGTCGGGCACGGACTCCCTGGCCGACGCGGACCAGCTGCGCCGCCTCGCCGTGGACAGCGCGGTCGCGCACGCCACGCGGCTGCTCGCGGTCTATCCGGCGGGCGAGTTCACGGTGCACGTCATCGACGCGGCGGGCTCCGCGGCCGGCGCTCTCTCCCCGCTGGTGACGGCGGGCGTGCTCGACGAGCCCCCGGCTTCCGGCGCGGCAGGCGTCTCCGCGGTCCTCGCCAAGCTCACCCAGCGCGTGGACCTGGTGCAGATGGCGATCCGCGCGGGCGCCGCCGACGCGCTGCCGCCGGACCTGGACACCGCCGAGCAGCTCCTGATCGTCAACGACTTCCCGCACGGCTTCGACGACCGCGCCGTGACCCAGCTCCGCTACCTCGCGGACGAGGGCCCGGCCGTCGGCGTGCACCTGATGATGGTCGCCGACCGCGAGGACGCCTCCGAGTACGGCCCGCTGCTCGACCCCCTCTGGCGCGCGCTCCTGCGCCTGACCCCGGTGGCCGACGACCACCTCGCCGACCCCTGGGTGGGCCATGCGTGGACGTACGAACCGCCGATGGCGCCGCCCGGCAGCCGGGTGCTTCAGCAGGTCCTGAACCAGGTCGCGCACGCCCGGCGCACGGGCGGCCGCTGACGCGTCGAAGGGCCCGGTGAGTCCGCGCGACAGCCAATGACGACTGACGGTAAAGCGACTTTTGGCCGTCCCTGACCTGGCCTTTTGGCTCCGGCTTGCCGTCTCCTTTACTAAGTCTTGGTGTTTCGCGTACTCTTCTTGCAGCGGAGGGGAGTACTCCCGAACGCGACGTACCCGTCAATACGGACCGCCATCGGTCCCGGGGCGTCGGCCCGCGGGGCTGTGAGCCGCCTCGGGTGGAAGAGACCTCCGGCAGCGACGACGCTGATCAGTAGCCGTACGACGCCGGAGGCGCAGTGGACGTTTCAATGACCCTTTGGGTACTGACCATTCTTGGTCTGTGTGCCCTGATCGCGGTCGACTTCTTCATCGGCCGCAAGCCGCATGACGTATCGATCAAGGAAGCCGGAATCTGGACGGGCGTCTGGATCGCCCTTGCCGGGCTCTTCGGAGTGGGCCTGCTGATCTGGGGCGGTGGCCAGGCGGGCGGCGAGTTCTTCGCGGGCTTCATCACCGAGAAGTCGCTCAGTGTCGACAACCTCTTCGTCTTCATCCTGATCATGGCGAAGTTCTCGGTGCCCAGCCATCTCCAGCAGCGGGTGCTGCTGTTCGGTGTGCTGATCGCGCTGGTCCTGCGAGCGATCTTCATCGCCGCCGGCGCCGCGGTCATCGCCAACTTCTCCTGGGTCTTCTACATCTTCGGTGCGTTCCTGATCTACACCGCCTGGAAGCTCATCCAGGAGGCGCGCTCCGGTGACGAGGACGAGGAGTGGGAGGAGAACCGCCTCCTGAAGGCCGCCGAGAAGAAGTTCGGCGTCGCCGACCAGTACCACGGCACCAAGCTGTTCATCCAGAAGAACGGCAAGAAGATCATGACGCCGCTCATGATCGTCATGCTCGCCATCGGCACCACCGACATCCTCTTCGCGATGGACTCGATCCCCGCGATCTTCGGCCTCACCCAGGACCCGTACATCGTCTTCACGGCGAACGCCTTCGCCCTGATGGGTCTGCGCCAGCTGTACTTCCTCATCGGCGGACTGCTCAAGAAGCTGGTCCACCTCAGCTACGGCCTGTCGGTCATCCTGGGCTTCATCGGCGTGAAGCTGGTGCTGCACGCCCTGCATGAGAACGGGGTGCACGTCCCCGAGATCTCCATCCCGGTCTCGCTCGGCGTCATCTGCGGTGTCCTGGTCATCACGACGATCACCAGCCTCATGGCCACCAAGAAGCAGGCGAAGAAGGAGGCCGCGGAGAAGGCGGCCGACGAGACTCCGAAGGACAGCATCGGGGCCTGACGGCATCCGACGTAGGAGTTACCAGCACGGCCAGTGGCCCGCGGCTCATTGC
>NZ_JBHTSF010000053.1:0-54268 GCF_042795295.1 Streptomyces sp. NPDC056486 | reverse complement strand
CTGCGCCGGTCCTCCTGCGCCCGCCGGACGCCATCCCCTTCTGCGGGCCCTGGGAAGCGCGAACGCTCCCCAGAGGACGGCGAGCACGGCGGCGGAGCCGAGCAGCACGAAGAGGGTGGCGCGGCCGGTCGCGCGGTCGGTAGCGGATGTGTCGCGGACGGCCACGGGTTCCGCGGCATGCTTGGCGCCGGTGGGGGCGCCTGAGTCGCCGAGGACCGTGGTGACGGCGGCGTAGGCGTCCAGCTGGGGGATGTCCGCGGGGTAGGCGGTGGAGGTCAGGCGGCGCTCGACGACCTTGGGTGATTCGTCGGGGTGGGCGGAGCGGACCACTGCCGCGGCTCCGGCGACCTGGGCGGCGGCCACCGAAGCACCGGCGCCGAGATAGTGCCCGTCGCCGCGTGGGCCGCCGGAGACCACTCCGGCGCCGGGGGCTGCCAGGTCGATGCCGCTGGTGGGCAGGGAGCCGTCGGGGCGGACACCGGCGGGAAGCATGTCGGCGACCGAGACGACACCCGGTTCACCGGCAGGCCAGTAGACGCGGGACGGCACTTCCTCGGTACCGCGCGGGGGCGGGTCCGGGGTGGCGGCGGCGATCACCACGGCGCCCGCACGGCGGGCGTCGGCGACCGCCTGGGTCAACGCCTCGTCCCGGCGCGGCAGGGCCACCGCGATCGCGATGACTTTGGCCCGGGCCTCGGTCGCCTCGCGCAGCGCCTGTACGACCAGATCGGGATTGTCCTGACCGCGCGGTCCTGTGCCGCGCAGGGACAGGATCTTCGCGCCCGGGGCGACCCCGGCAAGGCGCGGGCTCTCCCCGCCGTTCCCGGCGATGAGCCCGGCCAGGAAGGTGCCGTGGCCCACGCAGTCCTCACCGGCCGCTCCTACGGCGGTGACCCGGCCCTTGAGCCCGGCTGCGTCGGGGGCGACACCGGTGCCGATCAGGGCGACGGTCACGCCCGCACCGGTGTTGTCGCGGTGCAGCCGGTCCAGATCGAGGCGCTGGCGCGACCAGTCCTGCTTCTTCGCCTTCTCGCGGGAGGCGGGAGTGCAGGCCGCGTTCGCGGCGTCCGGGTCGAGCGCGGAGGGCATGCCGGGCAGTTCCTGGCCCTTCTTCCCGTCGGCCGTCGGCGGGCGCGAGAAGGGTGCCGCCTGGGCCGGGAGGGCCACGGGCAGCAGCAGGGCGGCGGCGAGGCCGGTGCCCGACAGCAGGCGGGCGGTCCCGCGGGCGTGTGAATTCATCGGGGAGCCGCCTTCGGTGCCGCCGCCACGACATCGTCGGGGACGAGGATGCGCAGGTCGTCGAGCGTGGGTGTGGACAGCGAACTGAGGCGTCTCGCCTGGCGGGTGACCATCGTCTCGACCACTTGGCGGGCCAGCCGTGCGTTGCCGAAGGTGCGGTCCCGGGGCAGCGAGTCGAAGTACTCCCGCAGGAGCGGTCCGGTGCCGGGGCCGCATTCGTAGCCCATGTTCGCGGACTGGGAGCGCACGATGGTGACCAGTTCCTCGGAGGAGTAGTCGGCGAAGCCGATCCGGCGCGGGAAGCGGGAGGAGAGGCCCGGGTTGGAGGCGAGGAAGCGTTCCATCTCGTCGGTGTATCCGGCGACGATGACGACCACCTCGTCGCGGTGGTCCTCCATCAGCTTCAGGAGGGTGTCCACCGCCTCCTGCCCGAAGTCGGCGCCGCCGCCCGCCGGGGTGAGGGTGTATGCCTCGTCGATGAACAGCACGCCGCCGCGGGCCTTTTCGAAGACCTCGCGGGTGAGCTGCGCGGTGTGGCCGATGTAGCGGCCGACCAGGTCGGCGCGGGCCGCCTCGATCAACTGACCCCGATCGAGGATGCCCAGCTGGGTCAGGATCTCCCCGTAGAGGCGGGCGACAGTGGTCTTACCGGTGCCGGGCGGCCCGGTGAAGACCAGGTGGTTGCTGAGCGAGGGCACCGGAAGACCGGCGGCGGCACGGTGTCGGGCGGTGGTGATGAGGTTGACCAGGTCCGCGACGTCGCGCTTCACCTCGGCCAGGCCGACCATGTCGCCGAGGCGGGTGAGCGGGTCGTCGTCCGGCGCTGCGGTCTCGGCGCCCTTCGCGGCGGCGGTGGTGGAGACGTCATCGGGCAGCAGCATCCGCAGGTCGCTCTCGCTGACCTGCGGCAGGGTGGCGAGCCGTACCGCCTGTCTGTCCACCATCTCCTCGAACACCCCGCGCGCGGCACGTCCGTTGCCGAAGCCGGCGTCGCGCGGCATCGCCTCGAAGTGCGCGGCCAGCGCGTCGGCGGTGCCCTCGCCCAGTTCGTACTGGTGCTGGCCGCACATGTTCTCCATGATCGCGACCAGTTCGGGCACCGAGTAGTTCTCGAACTCGACGGTCCGCGAGAAGCGCGATGCCAGGCCCGGGTTGGAGCCGAGGAAGGAGTCCATCTCGCGGGAGTAGCCGGCCGCGACCACCACCACGTCGTCACGGTGGTCCTCCATCAGCTTCAGCAGAGTGTCCACCGCCTCGCGGCCGAAGTCCGCGCCGCCGTTGTTGCTGTCCGAGGTGAGTGTGTACGCCTCGTCGACGAACAGCACGCCGCCGAGCGCCCGTTGGAAGGTCTCGGTGGTCTTGATCGCGGTACCGCCGACGACCTGCGCGACCAGGTCGGCGCGGGAGACCTCCACCAGGTGCCCGCTGCGCAGCGAGCCCAGTTCGGCCAGGATCGACCCGTAGAGGCGGGCGACGGTGGTCTTACCGGTGCCGGGCGGCCCGGCGAAGATCAGGTGCCGGCTCATCGGCGGGGCCGACATACCGAGTTGTTCACGGCGCTGGGCGAGCTGGGTCAGGTTGACCAGAGTGCCCACCTGCTGCTTGACGTTCTCCAGGCCGATCAGCGCGTTGAGGGCGCCGAGCGGGCCGTCCGCGCGGTCCGGCGGGGGTGCGTCCCCGGCGCCGGAGCCCGCCGGGTCGGTGTTCTCGGCGCTGCCGGTGCCCCAGGCGTCCCGCTTGCCGTTGCCGACACTGTTCAGGCCCTCCACGGCGAGCCGGTCGCCGGGCGCGGTCTGCACCAGACCGCCGCCCGCGTTCTCCCGGGCGAGGCAGTTCACGACGGAGACCGGCGCGGTGGACTCCACCCGGAAGCCGTCCTGCTCGCCGCCGGAGACCTCGCAGCCGCTGAGCGAGGCGAGCGCGCCCTCGCTGAGCAGGAACCCGTGGCTCTTCGGGCCGTGGACCGTGGTGCGGTTGGCGGTCAGCTCGCCGCCCGCAGCGACGATCACCCCTTCCTCACCGGATATCTCGATGCGGAAGTCGCGGACGGTGACGTTGCCGCCGTCCTCCACGATCAGGCCGACGGTGTCCGTGTCGGAGACTCCGCCACCGGCCAGGTAGAGGGTGCTGCCGGAGGCCACGCGGACGCCCGCGCCCTTCGGCCGGACGATCTCGCAGTCCTCCGCGCGGCCACGGGCGTCCTTGGTGACCGCGATGCCGTCACCGGAGGGCTCCACCAGACGTGCCCGGCGCAGCAGGGGGTTGGCGCCGCCGCGCACCGCGATCGCGGGCGAGCCGCCTATCACTTCCAGGCGGTCCAGCTCGGGCGCCGAGTCCTCTTCCAGGAGCAGCCCGGCGCCGTCGCAGTCGCGGACCGTGAGGCCGGTCATCGCCGGGGAAGCGCCCCCGGCGACCCGCAGCGCCGCGCCCTGCGCGCTGTCCACCCAGCAGTCTTCAAAGGTGCCGCGCGCCCGGTCGGTGACAAGGACGCCGTGGCCGCGGGTGCGCGAGACCCGGCAGCGGCGCAGTACCGGGTCGGTGCCCCCGGCAAGGGCGATCCCGTTGCCGGACGCGCCGGTGACGCGGACGTCCTCCAGCGTCGTACGGCCCGCGCTGCTCAGGTGAACTCCGGTGCTGGTGTCGTGCACCACGGTGCGGGTCACCGTGAGGGAGCAGTTCTGTTCCAGGGCGATGGAGGGTTTGTCGGTCGAGGAGAAGTCGCAGTCCTCGACGGTGCCACGGGCGTCGCCGTTGGCGAGCAGGCCGTTGCCGCGGGCACCGCGCACCGTGCAGCCGCGGACGCGTGCGTCGCCCTCCTCCGCGATGACCAGGCCGCTGGTGCCCAGGTGCTCGAAGTTGCAGGACTCCACGGTGGTGGGCGTGGTCGATGTGACCACGATGCCCGCGCCCTGCGGGTTGCTCACCCGGCAGTCCCGCAGCGCGAGGGATCCTGTGCCCCCGGCCAGCATCGCGGTCCAGGCGGCACCGATGACTTCGCAGCCGTCGAGTGCGGCCTGTCCGCGCCGTATGTCCACGGTCGGCAGCTCGGCGTCGCCGCCGCGCAGGGTCAGTTCGGAGAGCATCACGGCGTCGGCGCGCAGCGCGAGCACACTGCCCGAGCGCGGCCGGATCTCCACGGTGCCCCGCCCTTCGGCGGCGGTGAGGGTGACCCGGGTGTGGATCACGAGGTTCTCCGCGTACGTCCCGGGCCGGACGCTGATGAGCGCACCGGTCCTTGCGGCCACGAGTGCCTCACCGATCGTCCGGTAGCGGTCTTGGCTTCCTGGACCGACCGTCAGTACCTGGCGCGACACGCACCGACCTCCTTGCCATGGCGGCGTCTACAGCGGGACGCCCCCTCGTCGGGGGCGCGTGTCGGCGAGCCGACGGTGCCATCATGCCTCGCCCGTGGGAACGGGCGGGCGCCGGGAGTGGTGTGCTCCCGGTCCGGGGTGTCCGGGTCCGGGCGTCCGGTCAGACGCTCCACTTCTGGTTGTCCCTGCCCGTGCAGCCCCACAGCTCGAGAGGGGCGTGGTTCTCACGGTTGCTGCCGTTGATGTCGACGCACTTGCCGACCACCGTATTGACCAGGTCGTGGCTGGGATTCAGCGCGAACTTCTGGGCGTCGGCGCCGTTGCACCGGGCGATCTGGATGGCCGTACGGTCGTTGAAGTTCGCGTTGGCGACGTCCAGGCACAGGCCCTGGATGCGTACGGTGCCGTCGGAGGCGAACTGGAACTTCTGCGCCGGGGCGCCGTTGCAGTCCCACATCTGCAGCTGCTTGCCGTCGGTGAAGTTGCTGCCCGGTACGTCGATGCAGCGGCCCGAGAGGTGACTGCGGAAGGAGACGGGGGCGCCGAGAGTCACGCCGCCACCGGCCTTCTTGGGCTGGTCCTTGTTCCCGTCGGACTTCTTCTGACTGGCCTGCTTCTCCGTCTGGGCCTTCTTGCCGTCGTCCTGCGACTTGTCCTTCTCGCCGTCGTCCTTCGTCGGAGCGGGCGCGGCAGGCTTCTCCGGCTTCTCCTGCTTGTCGGACTTGTCGGAGTCCTTGTCGTCGTCCTTGGAACCGGCGTCGGGCTTGGTCTCCGCGAACTCGCCAGGTGCGTCCTGCTCATCGCCGCCGAGGACGGTTCCGGCAGCCGCCGCCCGTCCCTTGCCGCCGTTGTCGTCGTCCCCGCCGAGCGTCAGCAACGGCACGGACACGAGCAGCGCCCCCGCGACCGCGGCCCCGGCGAGCACGGCCCGGCCCGGCCGTCCCACCGGCCCGGTCCGCTGCTGCGGCTTGCCGATCGCGGTCGCGGACACGGTCCGTACGAGCGCGGGAAGTCGGCTCTTGGCCGCCGCGGCGGCACCGGGGTCGGTCTCGGCCTCGGGCCCCGTGCCGGAGGCGGCCGCCCCGCTCTTGGACGCGGTGCCGCCTTCGGGCTCGGACTCGGGCTCGGGGCTCTTGCCCTCCTCGGCCGTCTCTCCGGCTCCGGCGGCCTTGGTTCTGGCTTCGGTCTTGGTCTCGGCCTCAGGCTTGGCTTCGGTCTTGGAGGCCTCCGCGCCGGACTCGGCTCCGGCCTTCGCCTCCGTGAGCTCGGGTCCGGTCTCCGGTTGTGTCTTCGACTTGGGCCCGGCGACGGTGGCCGCGGCGGTCGTCTCCTCACCGTCGGAACCGGTCTTGGCCCCCTGCGGGGCGGGGGGCTGCTGGGCCGAACGCGTCACGAGGTACTCCCTGTGATGGGGGGCGAGAGTTCAGGAGAGGTGTCGGTCCGGGCCGCGGCCGGAGGGCCGCTGCGGTCCGCGGTGCCGATGAGACCGAGAAGGCTGTCCGCCGGGACGAGCAAGGGGGCCGCGGCCCCGGCGTTGACCATGAGCAGGGTGCCCGAGCCACTCAGTGAACGGGCCAACTCCCGCGCGGGAAGCCTGCCATGGCGAAGTACCGGGGACATGAATTCGTGTGGCGGTGAGGTGAACAACAGCACAACCGGCTCCCCGTCCTGCCCGGTCGCCGTGAGCGGTCCGCCGTCCGGCGCACGCACCACGGTGATCTCCGTCTCGGCGAGCGCCGCGAGCGCTTCGTCCACCGAGCCGTATCCGGTGGCGGCCCGCTGCGCCGCCGCGTCCACCGGGTCGGTGGGCTCCGGCCAGCCGAGCACCCGGGCCGATGGCCGGTACGCCGGGTTGGCGCGGTAGTCCCCCACGCCCCCGCTCTCGTCCGACTGCCACTCCCCGAGCACCGCCCACTCCGGCGGTGTCCGCTCCTCGGTCCACTCGGGGTCGACCACGCCGATCCAGTGTCCCGGCGCCCGGCGGGCGGCGGCGCGCACCGCCTCGGGTATCTCGGGTGTGACGGTGGCCTCTGGTGCGTCCTCAACGGCTGACGCGGGGGCAGCGGCGGCCGGGCCGGATCCACCGGACACCACGGCCAGGCCGTCATGCCTGCCCTCTTGCCGTTCTGCGGGCCGCATCTCCACCTGAACTCTTCGGTCCGTACGAATCCTTGGGCGCCGCACAACAGGCGCGCGCCGACACTGATCATACTGATCATGTCGGGAGTCAACACAATGCCATACGCGGCCCACCCGTTGGCGGCCGGGGAAGATCCGTTTCGGTCTCCCGCGTGCCCGTTCGGTGCCCGAATGGGGAACGTTCCGGGAGCAGTGAGGCGTGAGCGGACAAAGCACAAGGGCAGTTGTGGCGCGATGAGCGGCTGCCGACCCCGTGACGGGCTAAGTTGTGCAGGCCGTCGGCCCCGCCGATGGACAGTGCGTTCCGGCCGGACGTCCCGGCCAGGACCGTACGGGAAGACCTCGCGGCCCGGAGGTGTCGGACCGGCCCGCGGCCGCCACCGCGACTGACCACGCGGAGACCGGCATCAAGTACCGGGCCGAACCGGCTCACTTCGACACGCCCCCACCCGATACCAGTGGCGGCGGCAGGCTCTCGACCGGCCGGGCCGCCGCACGGGTCCGTGCCCACATCGACAGCTCCGCCACCGAGGAGGAGTACCGCATGTCCCCCCAGCCCCGCACCCCCGGCGCGAACGCGGAGACGGCCGCCACCCCCGCCGTCCCCGCAGGAGAGACCGGGCCGCCGGCCACATCCACCGCACCGGAGGAGAAGCCCACCTCCTCCGTACCGGACGAGGAGAAGCCGAGCCCGGTCGCAAGCCCCGATGCGGAGTCCGGCACCTCCCCGGCCGGGGAGACCACAGCCGTTGCGGCCGCCGCACCCGCCAAGACCACCGCGAGTCCGGACGAGGGCGTCGCCGTGGCTGCGGCCGTCGGCACGGCGCCGCCCGGCGTCAAGACCAAGACCGGCGTCGACAGCGGCCGCCCCCGCAAGCCGGTCCTCGCGGGTGCCGCGATCGTCGGTGCCGCCCTGATCGCGATACCGCTGCTCCTTGTCGGCAGCGCGAGGGACGACGGGCCCTCTGACACCGTCAAGGAGGCAGGAGGCTCCGACACCGTCCTGAACCCCGACTCCGACCCGGCGGGGGACTACGTGGCCAAGAAGCCCGGTCCGTCCCCGGACAAGAAGAAGCCGAAGAAGTCCGAGGCCCCGAAGACGGTCGTCCCCAAAGCCGCCGTGCCTCCGCCGGAGCCCAGCAAGAGCAGCTCGCCCGAGAAGAAGCCCGACCCCAAGCCCAAGGCCGCCCCGAAGCCGAACTGGAGCACCGAGACCGTTTCGGCACCCAGCGTTCTGGAGGTCAAGCAGGCCTGGACCACCAACCGCATCCGCATGGTCATGCAGACCGACGGCAACCTCGTCGTCTACAACGAGAAGGGCAAGCCCATCTGGGCGTCCATGACCTTCGGCGAAAACCACCGGGCGATTTTCCAGCCGGACGGCAATCTCGTCATCCACAACGCCGATGACCGCCCCATCTGGGCGTCCAAGAGCCACGGTCACGAGGGCGCCCAGCTGATCCTCAGGCCCGACGGCAAAGTGGTGATCGTGCACAACGGCCGGACCGTCTGGTCGACCTGACACTGTGCCGGGGCAGCGACGACAGCCGCCCCGCACCGCTCGTTCTTCCGCACGCCACCCCATGGCCCCTCTTCGTTGCCCCCGATGAGCGCCCCGCCCCACGTTGTCGACCGCGACGAAGCGGCGGCCGGGCCTGCTGCCCTAGCTTCCGGACATCACCGGTTCGAGGAACAGCAGCAACCGAGAGGGGCAGCAGATGGCAGTGCGCAGAGCACGGATCGGCACGGTGGGTCTGGTGGCAGCGGCGGCATTGACCGCCGCTTCGTTCACCTCACCCGCGGCGGCCGGCAGCGGTGTGGGACATGCCCGGACCCAGGCGGCCATGGACGCCGCGGTGAAGGACGGGGTGCCCGGAGTCGCGGGGCAGATCAAGGACGGGTACTCGGTCTGGACGGGCACCTCGGGTGTCGGGAACCGCACGACGGGCGCGCCGCGCTCGGCGTTCGACCGCTACCGCATCGGCAGCATGACCAAGACCTTCGTCGCCACCGTGCTGCTCCAGTTGCAGGGCGAGGGCAAGCTCGACCTCGACGACAAAGTCGACAAGTGGCTGCCCGGTGTCGTTCAGGGCAACGGCAACGACGGTCGCCGGACAACTGTGCGGCAGCTGCTCAACCACACCAGCGGGATCCCCAGCTACACCGCCGACCCGGAGTTCCTGGAGAACGGCTTCACCGAGAAGTTCCTGGAGCACCGCTACGACACCTACACGCCCCAGCAGTTGGTCGGCATCGCCATGCGTTACAAGCCGCTCTTCGACCCGGGCGCGGGCTGGAGCTACTCGAACACCAACTACACCCTGGCCGGAATGATCGTCGCGAAGGTCACGGGCCACCCCTACGAGGACGAGATCAAGCAGCGCATCATCCAGCCGCTCGGCCTGTACGCCACCTCCGTCCCCCGCACCGCCTCGTCGATGCCCGCGCCGAGTTCCCGTGCGTACTCCAAGCTCTCCCTGATGCCGCAGCCGACCGGAGCGGTCCACGACGTCACCGAGCTCAATCCGTCGGCCGCGGGCTCGGCGGGCGCGTTGATCTCCGACTCCGGTGACCTGAACCGCTTCTACTCCGCCCTGCTCGGCGGCAAGCTGCTGCCCGCCCAGCAGCTCAAGGAGATGAAGACGACCGTCCCGGTCAGCGGGGCCGGTCTGATCACGGACTACGGCCTTGGGCTGATGAAGTTCTCGCCGTCCTGCGGCGTCACGGTCTGGGGGCACGGAGGCAACATCCAGGGTTCGGCGTCCCAGGCCGTGACCACTGCGGACGGCAAGCACTCGCTGGCCTTCAACTTCAACGGCGACTGGGCGGGGAACAGCCAGGCGGTCATCGAGGCGGAGTACTGCCCGAAGTGAACGGGGGCGCCTGCTCCCGCGCGCCTAGCACCGACCATCGGGGCGGCGCAGCAGGCGCAGTTGCAGCATCAGTGCGAAGCGGACGTCGGGGTCGGTGAGGTCGGTCCCGGCGACTTCGGTGGCGCGGCGCAGGCGGTAGCGGAAGGTGTTCTGGTGGACGTACATCGCTTCGGCGGCGGCCGGGACGTCGCCGAAGGCGTTGAGCCAGGCGCTGAGTGTGTCGACCAGTTGGGAGTCGTGCCGCTTGTCGTAGGCGAGCAGCCGGGCCAGGGGACCTGTCGGCGGATCCCCCCGCTCCGCGGCGAGGTCGGCGAGATCGAGCAGGAGCGCCTCGACGTGGATGTCCGAGATGCGGGCGAGCTGTCGGGAGCCTCCGTTGGTGCGCAGGACGCGCAGTGCCCGGTCGGCTCCCTCGCGGGAGCGGGCAAGGGCGCCGGCGTCCTGGGCCGCGGGGCCGATGCCGATGAGCGGGGTCAGCCGGTCGCCGATGCGCGTAAGGAAGTCGGTGCCGATGCGGGCCGCCCTCTCCTCCGCGTCTGTCTGCTGGTGCGGCACGGGGAGGATGCCGTAGGCGACGTCGCCGATGAGCGCCGTGGCGGCGCGGGCGTGGATGGCGGAGAGGTGCATGGCGAAGGCGTCGGCCAGGCGCTGGCGTTCGGCCGTGTGCTGGGCGTGCAGGTCGGTCGAACCGGTCAGCTCGGGCGGGTCCGGCACGGCCAGGGCGAGGACGACTCCCGCGTAGTCGGTCAGGCCGAGCCTGCCGAGTGCCTCGGCGGCGCCTGATCCGCCTTCGAGGGCGGTGGAGACCAGGTCGGCACGGAGCCGGCGCTCGACGTCGGCGCCGGCCCGCAGGCGCAGCATGTGCAGGGCCACGAGTTTGGCCGCGTCGTGCAGCGCCTGGCCGCGCTGTGCGGTGAGCGGGGTGCGGACGACGGCCCAGATGGACCCGAGGACTTCGTCACCGGCGCGTACGGCGATCGCGGCGCGCGGGATGTGGAATCCGTCGGGCCCGGGTGGGGCGACATGGACCGGTTGGTCGCTGCGGTACAGGGAGCGGAAGATTCCCCGGTCCTCCAGCAGGCGGGTGAAGCGTTCGGGTACTTGCCTGCCGAGGACGGTCTCCACGCGGGAGGGGTCGGCCTCGTCCTGGCGGCCGGAGAAGGCGAGGACGCGGGAGCTGCGGTCCTCGATGGTGACCGGGGCGTCGAGCAGCGCGGCCACCGCGTTGGCCACCGCGAACAGGTCGCCGGACGGGGTGCCGCCGAGGGACTGGGGGCCTGCCTCGCCGACATCGCCGTCAGCGAGCAGTGAGCGCAGCAGCGCGGCGAGCTGGGCCCATGAGGCGCCGCGGGTCAGCGCGAGCAGCGCGACGCCGGATCTCTGTGCCGCCGCGGTGACCGCCGCGTCGGTCTGCGCGGGGGCACGGACCACCAGCGCCGCCGCGCCTGCGCCGCCGAGGGCGGTGAGCAGCCGGGCGGTCTCGTCCGCCCCGTGGACGCCGATGCCGAGCACCAGCGCCTTGCGGGGCAGTACCGGGTCGTCCAGCGGGTCGTGGATGACCACACCGCCGATCCCGTCCGCCGTGTCCGGGTCACCGCACACGAGGTCGAGCAGGGTGGTGCCGAGGTCTTCAAGGACGCGCCCGAGACTGGCCCGCGGCTGTGTGTTCACCGTGCCTCGTACCCCCCGTCCCCCAGGCGGTGCTTGCGGCCGCTCTTCGTCGGTGTCGTCGGGATTGTGCGGTGTTCTCGTCGGCTGCCACAAGGGTCCCGTCGCGAAGGGGCCCGTCACAACGGAATCCATTCCGTGTCGACGGTGACCTCCTCAAGGGCTTCCGGGAGCGGCGCGACACCGAGTCCGGGGCCGTCGGGGACCGTGAGATGGCCATCGGCGAGCACGAACGGCTCGGTGATGTCGGTGCGGTAGAAACGGTCGGACGCGGAGGTGTCGCCGGGCAGCGTGAAGCCCGGCAGCGCGGCCAGGGCGACGTTCGCGGCGCGGCCGAGGCCGGTCTCCAGCATGCCGCCGCACCACACCGGCACGCCGTGCGCGGCACACACGTCGTGGATACGGCGGGCCTCCAGATAGCCGCCGACCCGGCCGGGCTTGATGTTCACGATGCTGCACGCGCCCAGGGTGATCGCCGCCGCGGCGGACCTGGCGGAGGTGATCGACTCGTCCAGGCACACCGGTGTGGCAAGGGCCTTGGCGAGTTGCGCATGGCCGAGGAGATCTTCCTCGTCAAGCGGCTGCTCGATCAGCAGCAGGTCGAACGGGTCGAGTCGGGCGAGATGCCGGGCATCGGCGAGGGTGTAGGCGGTGTTGGCGTCGACCTGGAGCAGCAGGTCGTCGCCGAAGCGCTCGCGTACCGCACGTACCGGCGCGATGTCCCAGCCGGGCTCGATCTTGAGCTTGATGCGGCGATACCCCTCGTCGAGGTAGGCGCCCACCGCGTCGAGCAGCTGTGGCACCGAGTCCATGATGCCCACGGACACCCCGCACGGCACACGGTCGTGGACGGCGCCGAGCTCTCGCGCAAGGGGCACCCCGCGGGTGCGCAGCTCGGCGTCGAGAACGGCCATCTCCAGTGCGGCCTTCGCCATCCGGTGGCCCCTGAACGGTTCGAGGGCCGGGGCGACGCCTACCGCGTCGAGGCTCGCGCACCGGCCGAGGGCGGGGACGAGGAACCGGCGCAGCACGTCGGCGCACGCGGCCGAGTACTCCGAGGAGTACAGCGGATCGACCATGGCCACGCACTCCCCCCAGCCCTCGGCGTCGGTGCCCACCGCGCGCAGGAGCAGCGCCGTGCGTTCCGTCTGCGTACCGAACGAGGTGCGGAAGGGGGCCACCAACGGCAGCCGGACCTGACGGAGTTCGACTCCGGTGAGCTTCACTGTTCGTCGTCCTGTCTACGAGGGAGTACGAGGATCTGCGTCTACGAGGGGGTACGAGGATCTGCGAGGAGGTACCAGCCGGCGCGGTCGAATCCCGTCACCTGCCATCCGTCGGCGATGAGCCCGCCGAGGGCGTCGCGCACGGCGGAGCGCCAGGCCGCCGCTGACTGCGGGTCGGTGCGGCGCAGTTGCTCGATGTCCTCGGGCACGGCGACCAGGGTCCGGGGCCCGATGACGGAGTACGCGTGCGGCCGGCCGTCGGCGGTGGCACCCAGGGCGACGGTGGCGCCGCCGGCCAGTTCTGCCGCCGCGTCAGTGGCCCGGTGGTGGCCGTCGCAGGCCGCGGCGACCTCGGGGGCGGCAAGCCGCCACTCCACCAGGAGGCGGTCGGTGTCGTCCGCGCCGTTGATGCCGTCGTTCATGCGGCCGTAGAAGTTGGGCAGGTACTGGGCGGCCCTGCCCGCCAGCTTGCCGATGTTGAAGTAGGCGTTGCGCCGCACCAGCGGGTCGAAGGTCCAGGACACCTGGGCCACGCCACGCTGCAACGCCCAGGCGCGCTGGTGTGCCTTGAGGGCGAAGCCGACACTGCGGCCGCGCATCCGGGCCGAGACACCGGCGATGTGGCTGTGCAGGGCGCCGTCGGGCGGCGGGCCGAAGAAGCCGATGCAGGCGCCGACCAGTTCGCCGCCCTCTCGTCCGTCGAGGGCGGCATCGAGCGGGCCTTCCTCGCCGTCGAAGGCAGCCGCGACATAGCTGCCCGCCTTGTCCATCGCACGCAGCAGCTCGGTGGTCGCGAGCGCGTTCTCGCTGCCCGGTTTCCAGATGCCTTCGAAGAGCCGGCAGGCGGCCTCCAGATCGGGCAGGGCGCTGATCGGCCGCACGTGGCAACCGGCCGCGTGCGCCGCGGCGTCGGCAGCGGTCAGTGCGTCTGCCGCGACCCGGTGAGCGGTGCCGGGCGCGAAGGGGGTGGCAGCGGACGTGTCCGTCATCGGGGGCTCCTGCCGATCGCTGTCGTGTCACTCTCGCGTGCTGCCTGCGGTTGCTCGGCGAGCACGGCCCCGACGAGTGCCGTCAACAGGGCTGTGCGGCGCGGGAGTTCCGCGACGATCACGTGTTCGTCGGTGGCGTGTGCTCCGCCGCCCACCGCGCCGAGGCCGTCCAGGGTCGGGATGCCGACGCCCGCGGTGAAGTTGCCGTCCGACGCTCCCCCGACGGCGGCAGCCGTGAGCGGGCCGATGCCGAGCTCTTGGGCCAGTTGCCCGGCTCGGTGGTAGAGCGCGTCCGACGCGGCGTGTGGCAGGGGTGGGCGGTTGGGTCCGCCGGTCACCTCCAGCGTCGCCCCGTCGAGCACGGGCCGCAGCCCGCGGAGAGCGGTGTCCACGCGGGCCTGTTCCACGGCGTCGCGTACGCGGACGTCGACGGCGAACCGTCCGTGGGCGGGGACGGTGTTGGTGGTGGTCCCGGCGGTCAGGACAGTGGGGGTGACCGTGGTGCCCGCGCCGGTGTCGGACAGTGCGGCGACCGCGAGTATCTGGTGGGCGGTCTCGATGCCGGCGTTCACACCCAGGTGCGGCTCCAGGCCCGCGTGGGCGGCCCGGCCTGCGACTCGTATCTCGTACAGGGAGACTCCTTTGCGTTCGGTCTTCAGCGCGCCGCCGTCGGCGGACGCCTCAAGGACGAACGCCGCGGCGCAACCGGCCGCCTCGGACTCGATCAGCTCCCGCGATGACGGCGAGCCGAGCTCTTCGTCGCCGGTGACCAGGAGGGTCACCCCGGCGACGGCGTCGGCGCCGAGCGCGGCGAGGGCATGGAAGGCCATGACGAGTCCGGCCTTCATGTCGAAGCAGCCGGGTCCGCGCAGCACGCCGTCCCGGACCGTGAACGGGTGGGTGTCCAGGGAGCCGATGGGCCACACCGTGTCGTGGTGGCCGAGCAGCAGGACGCGCCGGGGGCCGCTGCCCAGACGCCAGCGCAGATGAGTGCGGCCGTCCACGGTGATCACGTCCGGCTCGGCACCCAGATGCGATGCGCCGATCCTGGCGACCTCCTCGGCGCTGCGGGCCACGGCGGTGAGATCGGCCGACGGCGACTCGGTGCGTACCAGGCGCCCGATGTCGTCGATCATCGCGGGCAGTGTGTCCTCGAACTGGGCGACGCGGGCGGGGTCATGAGGAATCTGAATGCCGTGCGGTTGCTTCACGTCAGGACACCTTCGGGGTCGCGCGGACGCCGAAGTGCACATACGGCTCTCCGGTCGGGAGTGCGTAGAACGTCACGGGGATCCAGGACGGACTGCCGGGCAGGCGTACGACGAAGAGGCCGTCCGACACGGGCACCAGGTCGGCTTCCTGCACCGTCTCGGGCACCATGGTGGCGAGCGGCCCCGTCACCGTCTGACGCATCCGTGGCCCGTCGGCGCCCTGAAGGATCTCGATGCGCGCGCCCGCCCTTTCGTACCGGCCCAGATGGCGGTCGACTTCCACCGTCACCGGCTCGGTCGGGGGCTTGAGCGGCTCGGGCACGGTGACCCCGGCAAGCTCTGCGAAGATCTCGCCGAACAGTTCCAGGTACAGGTCGTGGCTGCTCCCGCCGTTGGTGAGGAGGGTGACGGCGAGATCCTGCTCGGGCAGCACGCGCAGGAACGCCGACTGGCCGATGGTGTTGCCGTCGTGTCCGACGAGCTGGTGGCCGCCCCAGTCGAAGCGGATCCAGCCGAGACCCCAGGAGTCCCCGAGCGTGTGCACGTCCGGCAGGTCGACCTGCCTCTCGGTCATCGCGGACGCCGCCTGCTGCGAAAGGACTCGGGTGCCGTCGGCGGTGCGGCCACCGGCAAGGTGCATACGGGCGAAGGCCAGGACGTCGGCGACCGTCGCGGTGATCAGCCCGGCCGGACCTGCCGAGCGGGGCAGGCCCCATGCCGGGACCGGCCGTGGGTCCTCATCGCCCTGGGCGGCGTGTCCCATCGCGGTGCCGAAGCGCAGCGCCTCCTCCGGCAGCGTGACGGTGTGTGTGAGGCCCAGGGGGGTGCACAGCCGCTCCTTGAGGGCGTTGTCCCAGCTCATGCCGGTGAGCTTCTCGATGACCCGGCCCGCGAGCACGAAGCCCGAGTTGCAGTACGAGAACGTCGCACCCAGCGGGTGAATCTGCGCCGCCGTGCCCAAGTCGTCCACGAAGCGCTCGATGCAGTCATCGCCACGACCGGTGTCGGTGAAGATGTCGCCGTCGATGCCGCTGGTGTGCGTGAGCAGATGCCGTACGGTCACCTGCTTCGCCGTCCGCGGATCGGAAAGGCGCAGCTCCGGAAGGACATCGGACACGAGGGCGTCGAGGTCGAGCTTCCCCTCGTCGACCAGCTGCATGATCACGGTGGCGGTCCACACCTTGGTGATGGACCCGATCTGGAAGAGCGAGTCCTCGGTGGTGCTCACGCCGGTGTCCTTGTTGAGCACGCCGGAGGCGGCCACGGCCATGTCGTCGCCGCGGGAGATGCCAAGGACCGCGCCCGGTACCCGGTGCCTGGCCGCAAGCTCGCCGAGCCGACGTTCCCAGTGCGCGACGTCCAGCGGGGCACCGGCGGGACGCCCGGCCGCACCGGTGTGACGCTCCACCCAGTCGACGACGCGACGAGCGAGGTCGGCTCGGTGCGAGGGCGGTCCCTCCAGCAGGAACAAGTGCGCGCCGCCCGGGTAGAGCACGAGGCGTGTGGGCACGCCCCGCACCCGCAGAGCGGTGAACCACTGCTCGGCCTGCCCGACGGGGCAGCGCTCGTCGGCCGCGCCGTGCAGCACCAGCGTCGGGGTGCGGACATGCTCCACCCGTGAGTACGGGGAGAGTTCGGCGTAGAGCTCGCGGTTCTGCCACGGCGTGCCGCCCAGCTCGGCCGCGGCCAGCGGGAAGGCCTGGTCGCTGGTGCCGCACATGCTGGTCAGATCGCTGACCACGCCACCGGCGACGGCGGCGGCGAAACGGTTGTCACGACTGGTCAGGTAGCAGGTCATGAAGCCGCCGTAGCTGTAGCCGGCCACGGCAAGGCGCTCCGGGTCGGCGATCCGTTCGGCGACCAGGGCGTCCAGCGGTTCGAGGAAGTCCGGGGCGTCGGCCTTGCCCCACGCGCCGCGTACCGCGGTGAAGAACTCCTCGCCGTAGCCGTCGCTGCCACGGGGGTTGAGCAGCAGCACCGACCAGCCTCGTGCCGCAAGGACCTGGTGGTACAGGTGGAAGGGATCGGCCGCCCCGTTCCAGGCGTTGTGCGGGCCGCCGTGGATGTCCAGCAGCAGCGGCGCGGGGCCGGTGGCGGCCGGGTCGCGCAGCAGCCAGCCGTGCACGGCGGTGCCGTCGGAGGTGGTGAACTCCCGCTCCTGCGGCTCGAAGAGCCGCACCTTCCCCAGGCCCGCCCCGTGCCGGGTGAGCACCTGCTCGCGGCCGGTGGACACCTCGACGGTCGCTATCTCTCCGTACGAGGTGGACGTCGCCACGACGAAGGCGGCGGTGTCGCCGACAGCGGACATGCCGGAGACGACGCGCCCCGCGCCGCCCACGAGCACGCGCGGTTGGCTGCCGTCGGCGTTCATCGCGTACAGGTGGGTGCAGCCGCGCTCACGCAGGCAGAACAGCACAAGGCGGCCGTCGGCTGCCGGTCGGGGCAGCGCGCCCGGGTAGCCGGGGCCGCCGGGCATCACGTTGCGGTCGAGTCCGGCGGTGAGGTCGACAGGTTCGCCGCCGTGCGACGGGACGCGCAGCACGCTCGCGTGACCGAGTGTGGTGTCCGTACGGCCCACGACAAGGAGTGCGTCGCCGTCGGCGGTCCAGTTGACGGCGTGCGCGGTGCCGTCGCCGGAGCCGACCAACTGCGGCTCGGCTCCGGAAGCCAGGCAGTCCACGACGTACGCCTCGGAGCGGAGCGTCAGGTCGGCGTCGGCTCCGCGTGCCGCACAGAAGGCGAGGCTGCGGCCGTCCGGCGACCAGGCCGGGCTCCCCGCGTGCCAGTCGCCGTGGGTGACCTGCCGGACCTCACGGCTTTCGAGATCCAGGATGTGCAGATGGCTGCGGACCGTGCCGAAGAAGCCGTGTCCGTCGGTCTTGTAGTCGAGCCGGTCGGCCACGACGGGGGCTGCGGTCGCCTCGGGGCCCGGGGTGCTTTCGACCGGTGCCGGGAAGGCGATCGCCGTGCCGTCCGGACTCCACAGCGGTGCCCCCGCGCCCGCCGGAAGGTTCGTGACCGGCTCGGGTTCGCCGCCATCGGCGGGCAGCAGCCACAGCTGCGAAGGGCCGTCGCCGCCGCGCAGGAACGCGATCGACCGGCCGTCGGGGGACCACGCGGGCGCGGTGTCCACGGGGCCGCGGGTGAGCCGTCGCGCGGCTCCACCTCCGGTCGGCACTGTCCACAACGCGCGTTCCTCGCGGTCGTGTTCGCGGTCGGCGGTGCGCAGCACGTAGGCGATGCGTGTGCCGTCCGGTGACAGCGCCGGCTGCTCCGGCAGCGCGATGGCGTAGAGGTCGTCGATGGCCAGGCGTCGCGTCACGGTGTGCTGTCTCCTCGATGACGGGGTGAATGGGGGTGGTGTACGAGTGTCATGTCACCCGGCGCCTTCTGTCTGCGGCCGTTTCGTGAGGGCCAGGTCGGCGGTGGTCGCGAAGTGGCAGGCGGCCCGGTGGGGTCGTGCCGCGGCACCCTCGGCCGGATCCTCGGTACGGCACAGTTCGCGCCCGTCATGGAGCTGGGGGCCTGCGGGGCAGCGGGGGTGGTAGTGGCAGCCGGGCGGCGGCTGGTGCGGGTCGGCGGGCTCGGTGGCCGCGAGGGCGTCATCGACTGGTTCCACGCCGAGTGCCGACGCCGAGGTACGGCTCGGCACGGCGGCGAGCAGGTCGCGGGTGTACGGGTGGCGCGGGTCGGCGAGGACCTGCTCGGTGGGCCCTGCCTCCACGATCCTGCCGAGATACATCACGGCGACATGGTCGCTGAGGTAGCGCACCACGGCCAGGTTGTGCGAGATGAAGAGCATGGTCAGGTTCATCTGCCGCTGTACGTCGCGGACCAGGTTGAGCACGGCGCCCTGCACGGAGACGTCGAGGGCCGAGGTGATCTCGTCGGCGATGACGACCCGCGGCTGCCCCGCCAGTGCCCGGGCGACCGCCACGCGCTGCCGCTGGCCGCCGGAGAGCTGTCCGGGCAGCATCGAGGCCCGGTCCGGACCGAGGTTGACCTGCTCAAGGAGGCGGGCGACCTCGGAGCGACGAGCCGCCGCGCCGCGGCCTCGCTCGCGCGGCAGGGCCTCGGCGACGGAGTCCCCGATGCTCATCCGCGGGTCGAGGGAGGAGTACGGGTCCTGGAAGACCATCTGCAGCGGCCGACGCCGGCCGCGCAGCCGGCGTACATCGGTCCCGTCGAGGAGGATGCGGCCCGCGGTGAGCGGGGCGAGGCCGACCGCCGCGCGGGCCAGCGTCGACTTCCCCGAGCCCGACTCCCCCACCAGGCCGACCACTTGGCCGGACGGCACGGTCAGGTGCGCGCCGTCCACCGCGGTCAGGGCGTGACGGCGGGCGCCGTAGCGCACGCTCACCCCGTCGAAGACGAGCTCGCTCATGCCGTCCCTCCTCCTGTCGCGGTCTCTTCGACCTGGACTTTGTTCCCGACCGGTTCGGTCGCGTCCTGGCCGGGGTGCCAGCAGGCGATCCGGTGCCCGACCGTGTACGTGACCGGCTCCGGGTCCTCGCGGCGGCAGTGGTCGTCCGCGGAGGGGCAGCGCGGGGCGAACGCGCACCCTTCCGGTATCCGGTCCGGCTCCGGCGGGCGGCCGGGGATCACGGCCAGGGGGCGGTCGCGGTCCGTGTCGAGGTCCGGTACGGCGGCGAGGAGCGCCCGGGTGTAGGGGTGCCGGGCCGCGGTGAACAGGTCGGCCGCGGGCAGGTCTTCGACGATGCGGCCCGCGTACATGACGAGCACCCGGTCGCAGGTCCTGGCGATGACCGTGATGTCGTGGCTGATGAGCAGGATGGCGGTGGCCCGCTCGTTCCGGACTTCGGTGAGCAGGCGTAGTACCTGCCGCTGCACGGTGACGTCGAGGGCGGTGGTCGGCTCGTCGGCGATGATCAGCCTGGGGTCGCCCATCAGGCCCATGCCGATCATCGCGCGCTGTCGCATCCCGCCGGAGAACTCGTGCGGATACTGGCGCGCACGCCGCTCGGGTGCGGGCACGTGCACGGCGCGCAGCCGGTCCACCGCCCGCGCCAACGCGGCCCCGCGGGAGAGGTGTTGGTGGTGTTCGGCGACCTCGGCGAGCTGTCGCCCCATGCTCGTGACCGGGTTGAACGAGGACATCGGGTCCTGGAAGACCATCGCGAGGGAGGTACCGAGCAGCCGGCGCAGCTCCCGCTCCTCGGTGTCCAGCAGCGGTGTACCGAGGAACTCAAGGCGCCGGGCGCTGACTTGGGCCGGGTGTTCGATGAGCCGGGACACGGCCATCGCGGTCAGGCTCTTGCCCGACCCGGACTCACCCACCACGCCGACGGCCTCGCCCGGATGTACGGCGAAGCTGACACCTCGCACCGGGGTGGTCCATCCCGCAGGCCCCGGGAAGGCGACCTGAAGGTTCTCCACTGCGAGCACCGGCTGCCCGTCGGTGTCCGGTCGGTGCGCGGCCACATCCGCGGCGGTGTCCTCGACGGGTGGTGGGAGCGGACAGGGGCCGACGGCCTGGCGTGACAGCGTACGTACGCCAAGAGCGGCCGCCGCTGCCTCGCCGAAGAGGTTGAACGCCAGGCCGGTGACGACGACCGCCACGCACGGCGCGAGCGCGGGCGCCGGGGTGAGGTTGATCCGGCCGAGGCCCTCGCCGAGGAGCCGGCCCCAGTCGTAGTCCGGGGCCTGTACGCCGAGGCCCAGGAACGAGAGCCCGGAGAAGGCGAGGAGCGAGGCGCCCGCGCCGATGGTGGCGTTGACGGCAAGCGGCTCGGCGATGTTGGGCAGGATGTGGCGGACCAGGAGCCGCATCCGGCCGACGCCGACGGTCCGGGCGGCGGCCACGAAGTCCCGGCCCGCGACCGACGCGCTCAACGTCTGGGTGAGCCGGGCGAAGGCCGGGGCCATCGCGAGGCCGATCGCGAGGACCGCGCCGGTGGCGCCCACTCCGAAGATGACCGCGAAGAACAGGGCGAGCAGCAGGCCGGGGAATGCGACGGCGATGTTCACCACGGAGGTCACGAACCGCCCCGCCCTGCGCGGCAGCACGGAGGGCAGCGCGCCCAGAACAAGGCCAAGGACCACCCCCAGCAGGGTGGCACTCACCGCGAGCAGCAGCGAAAGGCGGGTGGCCACCAGGACGCGGTAGAAGATGTCGCGGCCCAGGTTGTCCGTGCCGAACAGATGCGCGTCGGAGGGACCTTGCTGGATCGCGGCGGTGTCCACCACGGATGCCCTGTCCCCCCACAGGATCGGGGCGAGTACGGCCAGGACGACCACCGCGAGCAGCAACAGACCGGCGCAGGCGCCCACGGGGGTGCGGGCGACCGACGGCCATCGGGAGCGGGTCGCGGACATCAGGCCTCCCCGATCGCGGAGCGCGGGTCGAGCAGAGCGAGCACCACATCGACGAGCAGGTTCACCACGAGGACTCCGGCCCCGTAGACGAGCACGATGCCCTGCACGACCGGATAGTCCTTCTGCACGATGGACTGCACGATCGTCGAGCCGAGTCCGGGCCAGGCGAACACGTTCTCCACGAGGACCGTCCCCGCGACGAGCGCCGAGAGCAGCAGGCCGCCGAGAGTGAGTGTGGCGGTCAGGGCGTTGGGCAGCGCGTGGCGCACATACACGCGGCGCGGCGGCAGCCGCTTGGCGCGCGCGGTGCGCACATAGTCGTGGCCGAGGACCGACAGCATCTCCACCCTGCCGATCCGGGCGAGCACCGATGCGGGGCCGATGGACAGGGCCAGCACCGGCAGTACGTACGAGCCCGGCCCCTCTCGGCCCGCGACGGGGAACCACTCGAGGCGCACCGCGAACACGTAGGCAAGCACGACCGCGAGCAGGAATTCCGGTATCGCGGCAAGCAGCACGCTGACGGAGGTGAAGGCCAGTTCGGCGCCGCGGCGGCGCCCGCCCCGGGTCAGGGCGGCCATCGCCGTGCCCAGCGGTACGGCCACCGCGAGGGCCAGCACGAAGGCGAGTCCGGCCAGTTGCACGGTCGCGGGCAGCCGGTCGCCGATCGTCTGTGTCACGGACTGGCCGCTGATGGTGGAACTCCCCAGATCGCCGGTGAAGAGACCACCCAGGAAGTGCAGGTACTGCTGCCACAGCGGGTCGTCGAGACCCAGCTCCGCGCGCCGCGCCGCAACCAGGTCCGGCGCAGCGGTCATGCCCAGAGCGGCGCGCACCGGGTCGCCGGGGATGAGGTGGATCATCAGGAACGCCGCTGTGACGAGCACCCACAGCGACACCACAAGGCGGGCCGAGCGGCGCAGGCCGAACAGCAGCCAGCGGTTGCCCCGCCAGTCGGGGGCAGCCGACGCCGGCGGCGCCTCGGCGCCGGCCGTCGCGGTTGTCGCGGTCGTCATCGGACCGTCCCCCTAGTTGGCGTACATGCGGATCGAGGACGGGACGATCGAGCCCTGGCTGACCTCGAAGCGAGCGGCCTTGCCGAAGACCGGGGTGAGGGAGTTGTAGTACGGCACCGCGTTGAGGTGCTTGATCAGCGCCTTCTCGGCCTGCTGCCACTGCGGGCAGCCCGCGGCGCCCACCTTGGCCGAAGCCTTCTGTACGAGGGCCTGGTACTCGGGGTTGTCGACTCCCGCGAAGTTGACGCCCTTCGGCGGCGTCGGACCGGACATGAACGGGACGAGTTGGGTGGGCACCCCGAGGGAGATCGGACCCATGGAGACGTCCCAGTTGCCGGAGCCGAAGAGCGTGCTGTTCAGTCCGGGGCTGTCCGCAGGCTTCATCTTGACCTCGGCCCCGAGGCTCTTCCACTCCTTCTGGATCAGCTCGGCCCCCGCTGCCATGTTGGGCCCGTTCTGGGTGCCGTACATCAAGCTCATCGTGAGCTTCTTGCCGTTCTTGGTACGGATTCCACCAGCGCCCGGCTTCCAACCAGCCGCGCTCAGGGCCGACTTGGCCGCCGCGAGGTCGTGCTGCGGGAGATTGCCGGTGACCGAATCGCCGGTGCAGGCCCGTGGCTCGTCGGTGACCATGCCTTGCGACGGCTTTCCGGTGCCGTTGGTGATCACCTTGCCGACATCGGGCAGGTTCAGCGCCTGGACCAGCGCCCTGCGCACCTTCTCGTCCGCTCCGGGGCGAGCCCCGCTCTGGTTGAAGTACAGCTCGCCCAGCGGTGCCTGCACATCGGCGTGGAACAACTTCTGCGCGGCAAGGCGCTTCTGCTCGGGTCCTGACATCGGCGCGGCGTTCAGCTCTCCGGAAAGGAGCAGGTTCGCGGCCGTGGTCTCGTTGGGGATCACCCGGATCTTCACCGTGTCCGGCAGCCCCTTGGCCCCCTGCTTGGACGCCCCCGGACCCCAGGTGTAGTCCTTGCGCCGGGTGAGGGTGTAGTGGTCGCCCGTGACGGCTTCGGTCATGGTGAACATGCCGGTGCCGCTCCCCTTGCCGCCCTTGGCCAGTGCCGTGCGGTCCTTGAGACCCTTGCCGCAGGCGATCGGCACGGAACCGGCGTTGCGCAGCAGGAACGCGTCGGGGGCGCCACTGGTGAGGGTGACGGTGCGCTGCCCGTCGTCGGCCTTCGCCGTGGTGCCCGGCTGGATCTGCACGCCGGCCAGTGGCGACTTGTTCTTCGGGTCACCGATGTAGTCGATGTTCGCGGCCACGTCGCTCGCGGTCAGCGTCGAGCCGTCGGAACACTTGATGCCGGGGCGCAGCGTGAAAGTCGCCGTTTTCGCCGTCGCTTCCCACTTCTGCGCGAGGCCTGCTTCGGGCTCACCCTTGGCGTTGAGGTGGATCAGCGGGTCGTACAGGTAGCGGTTGACGCCGATGGCGATCGACATCACCGTCTTCGCCGGGTCGAGGGCGCCGGGGTCGGAAGCGTAGGCCGTGGTGAACGTCTTGCCGTCCGCCAACTCGCCTTTCCCCGCGGTGCCCGAGCCGGAACCGCCTCCGCAGCCACTGACCAGGAACGCGGCGGCCGCCACCAGCGGCAGGACACGTCCCGCGGGCGATACGGGCGGACGGTTGAGCTCATCCCACATGGACATGCGGATCCCCACCTCCGAGGCTTCGAACCGGTGATGTCCGAAAGGTAGGGCGGGGGCACGGACAACACTTCGTCGCCCACGACAAGGCGGAGCGGCCTGCTTCATCGGCACCGACAGACGGTGCCCGAGCCGCCGGGCAGCTACTGGGCGGGTATCGGAGCAGATATCGCAGATACCGGTGAAGCGGTCCGCGCATGAGGCTTCATGGCGCGCTGTCAGGCCATGGGGTGCGGTGTCCGCTGCATGAGATGGCGTTGCCGGTGCGACCGTTCCGTGGAAACATCCGCGCCATGCTGCGCCAGCTCATTATTAGCTGCGGCGTGCCGGCACCGAGGTGACCTGGAGGCAACCCCTCCCAGGCGGCTCACCGCCCGCACGCAGACCTCTCGCATTCCGCGAGGGGTCTTTTTGCTTTCGCCATCCGTGCAAGGCCTCACCCGGTCGGCAGACCAAGACAAGGAAGCACCCGCGATGACTCCTGACGAGTCCCACCCCCTCACCACGCTGACGGTGACGCTCCACGACAGCCGCGAGGCGCTCGGCCGGATCGTCTCCGCCCTGCGCCCGGTGCCGGTACGGGAGCTGACCTACGCGGTCCGCGCCCCCGCCCGGGCCACCGCCGAGGTCGTGGTGTCCACGTCCGACGCGGCCCGGGCGCGCAGACGGCTCGATCGGGTGGTAGCTGTCCTCACCGTCATCGAGTCCGACACAAGGCCTGTTCCAGTGCGCTGACCTGTACGGGGAGAGGCGGCCCTCAGCCGTTGAAGGTGTCCGGGTCGAAGCCGGTCCGCTCGTCGCGGTTCAGCGCGGAGATCTCACCGATGTCGCCCTCGCTGAGCTCGAAGTCGAAGATGTCGAAGTTCTGCTCGATGCGCCTCTGGGTCACCGACTTGGGGAAGACGATGTCCCCGCGCTGAATGTGCCAGCGCAGGGTCACCTGGGCGGCCGACTTGCCCTCGCGCTGCGCGATGCGGTTGATGGTCGGGTCGTCGAGCACCTTGCCCTGCGCGATGGGCGACCAGGCCTCGGTGGCGATGTCGTGCTCGGCGCCGAAGGCCCTGACGTCGTCCTGGGTGAGGTAGGGGTGCACCTCGATCTGGTTGACCGCGGGCACCACGTCGCTGTTCTGCATCAGCCGGCGCAGGTGGTGGGGCTGGAAGTTGGAGACTCCGATGGCCTTGGCGCGGCCGGAGCGGTAGATCTCCTCCAGGGCCTTCCAGGTCTCCACGAAGTCGCCCTTGCCGGGCAGCGGCCAGTGGATGAGGAAGAGGTCCAGGTAGTCGAGTCCGAGGTCCTCCATGGTGCGGTCGAACGCCTTGAGGGCGTCGTCGTGCGCATGGGCGCCGTTGTTGAGCTTGCTGGTCACGAAGACGTCGCCGCGGTCGAGACCGGAGTCACGGACCGCCTCGCCGACCTCCTTCTCGTTGCCGTACATCTGAGCCGTGTCGATGTGCCGGTAGCCGGCCTCCAGCGCGGCCAGCGTCGTCTCCCGGGTCTCCTCCGGCTCGATCTGGAAGGTGCCGAAGCCGAGCTGGGGGATCTGCACTGCGTTGTTGAGGGTGATGGAAGGTACTGCGGTCACGATGACTCCTTGTGTTGCTGGTTTCTCGGTCTACTGCTGTTCTCGCGGGTGGAGGGCGGTGCGTCGGGGACTGCTCTCCGCTCATCTCGGCCGCAAAACACACGGATGGACAGCTTTTGTCCCGCCGCGGGTGCGCTGGGCGCGGCCGGATCGGTCAGCCTGCGATTCCGTGCAGCTCGGCGTCCGGCGGCAGGACGCGGACGAGCTTGCGGTTCACGAACTCCTGCATGCCGAGCTTCGAGAGCTCACGCCCGTAGCCGGAGCGCTTGATGCCGCCGAACGGCAGGTCGGGCTGGGTCGAGGTCGGGTGGTTCACCCAGACCATGCCGGTCTCCACGCGCTCCGCAACGCGGCGCCCCCGCTCCACGTCCGCGCAGAACACGGATCCGCCGAGGCCGTACTGGCTGTCGTTGGCGAGGGCGATGGCCTCGTCCTCGTCGGCGACCCGGTAGATGACAGCGGCAGGACCGAAGAGCTCCTCGGCGTAGGCCCGCATCCCCGGCTTCACGCCGGTGATGATCGTCGGTTCGACGAAGGCACCCGGGCGGTCGATCCGGTGGCCGCCGGTGACCAGCTCCGCACCTTGGTCCACCGTCTCGCGGAGCTGGTCGGCCAGGTCCGATGCCGCCTGCTCGGAGGAGAGCGGGCCCAGAGTGGTCGCCTCGTCCGCGGGGTCTCCGGGGCGCAGCTCCTCGAACTTGCGGCGCATCCCGTCGACGAAGTCGTCGTAGACGTCCCCGAGCACGATGAAGCGCTTAGAGGCCACGCAGCTCTGGCCGGTGTTCGCCATCCGGCCCGCCACCGCGGCCCCGATCGTGCGCTCGAGTCCTGCACCGTCGAGGACGATGAAGACATCGCTGCCGCCGAGCTCCAGGAGGCTGGGTTTCATGTTCCGCCCGGCCCGCTCGGCGACCTTGGCGCCTGCTCCCTCGCTGCCGGTCAGGGAGGCCCCGCGGACCACTGGGTTGTCGATGATGCGCGAGATCTCGTCGTGGCTCACGAACAGGTTCGTGTAGACGCCCTCGGGGGCCTCGGCGTCACGGAAGAGCGACTCCAGGGCGAGCGCGGACTGCGGGCAGATACCGGCGTGCTTGACCAGCACGGTGTTGCCGAGCACCAGGTTGGGCCCCGCGAAACGGACCACCTGGTAGAGCGGGAAGTTCCACGGCATGACGCCGAGCAGCACACCGAGGGGCTCGTTGACGAGGTACGCCTCTCCCTCCCCCTCGAATTCCAGCGTCTCGGCAGCGGCGAAGTCCGGCCCGTGCTGCGCGTAGTACTTCAGGATCGACGCGGCGAGGTCCACCTCTCCGCGCGCCTCGGAGATGAGCTTGCCCATCTCCAGCGTGATGATCTGGGCGAGCTCTTCCTTGCGTTGCTTCATCAGGCCTGCCGCGCGAGCGACGACGGCCGCGCGCTCCGCGATCGGCCGCTTCCGCCATGCGTCGAACGCACGGTCCGCGGTCTCGACCCTGGAATCGACTTCCTCGCCCTCGATGGCCGGGAACTCCTTGAGGGTCTCCCCCGTGTAGGGGCTCACGGTCGCAAACGAACTTTTGCGCTGATCTGACATGAACTCTCCAGAGCGACGATTGAGGGCGCAGGGCGGAACGTCACGTTCCGGCCCCATCCCGGGGTACCCGACAACACGATGCGCAAACCGTTCATATATCGCAAAAGGGTGCACCTGTTCCCCACGGGAGCCGGGTGCCCTGCAAGAGGGTCATCCAAAGGTCATCCCCGGATTCCTGCCGTTGCCGCGGGGCCCACATGGATGCGCAGGCCACCGAACCGACGGGACGGCCAGCCGCGCGCGTACCCCGGCGGCCTTTCCTCCACCGGGACGAGCGCGGCCGTCGGCGTCCGCCGTGCGGTCCGCACCAGGTCCGCACGGGTGGTGCTGGCGTTGTGCCCCTGCGTCTGGGCGGAGGAGCATCCGGCGTAGAAGGCGATCGGGAGCGCCTCGTACCCGGTCAGTACGCACGGCGGCCGTACGCCGAGGCGGTGGAGCTCGGATGCCGTGCGGGACCAGTTCTGGCGGGCGGCGGTGGAGCGGTCCACGGCGCCCTCGAGGACCGCGTACTGCACCGCCAGATGCCCGGCGGCGGCAAGCGCCACCAGCGTCACGACCACCGGCCTCCACGCCGGGCGCGAGGCGGTGACCAGGTGGATGAAGGCGTCGGCGACCGGGATGGCGAGCAGCGCGTAGAACGGCAGCAGGAAGCGCGGCGCCGCGTATCCGATCATGAACAGGTACGGGATGCTCGCCGTCGCGGCACAGGCCAGCGGCAGAAGTGTGCCCGCGGTACGCCGGGCCCTGACCGCGACGACAAGGCCGAGCGCGGCGAGCAGCGGCAGGGCGAACCACCACGCGATCAGCTCAGGGGCCGGAACAGAAGCGGTGCACGGGCGGCACAGGGTCTGGCCGCGCAGGCTGCGCAGCTGATCGAGGACGGCGATGTTCCAGCCGAGGCCGCCCTGGATCCGTGAGGCATCGGCGAGGCGGGCGCCCAGACCCCCGAAACTGGCGTACGCCTCGCCGATCCATCCGACCGCCCCCGCCCCAAGACCCACGACCAGCGCCGCAAGCAACCGCGGTCGACGCCATCTGCGGACACAGACCAGCAGGACGAGCAGCGGGAGGCTCACCCAGACGGCGTCGATGGGCCGCATCCACGCCATCAGCGCCGCGCTCGCGCCCACGCCCCACAGCGCGGCCCGGTCACGCCGGTCCGTCTGGGCCCGCAGGAAGCAGCCGACGCCCGCCAGGGCACCGATCGCGACCCAGTAGTTGGGCATGACCTCCGGGCCGTAGAAGACGGTCACCCAGAGCGTCGCGAACAGGGCGCCGGCGAGGGCCACCACTCGTACGGGGAAGAGACCGCGCCAGACGCGCAGCGCCAGGAAGAGGCCGAGGCCGGACAGCAGGGCCAGATAGACCCGCAGGAGCGAGGTGGACGACGACCATGAGGCGATCGGCGCGACCAGCAGGGAGATCCCGCGGGAACGGGGAGCGCTGAAGAACGCCGCCGGAGCGTGGCCGCTGACCTGGCTGACGTACACCGCCTCATCCCAGCCGAGACCCATTGTGGGCCGCACCAGGGCCAGTTGGGCCAACGTGAAAGCCACCGCCACGACCGCCGGCCAGATCTGACTTCCGGTACGTCGCGGGGTGCGCGGGGCCCGCATCGGGCTGCGGCGCTCCATTGCGACGAGCGGGACGTTCAAGGTCTTGGCCATCGCCCGGCTTTCCCCTTACACACCTGTAGGGCTCCTCCGCTGACCTACAGGGCGCAGGGCAGAAGTAATACTTCATCACAAACGTGGACAAATTACCCCGAGGTATTCGCGAGCGCATGCTGACGCGACACGGCAAGGCGGCGTCCATGGAGGTTCGTCTCCAGGGTGCGCATCACCCCTGAGGGGCAACTGTTGCCGGTGAGGTTTGCCAATGTGAAAAGTGGTAAGGCGCACCGGAATTGACACAGGAGGTGCACGGTGTTCCCCAACCCGGGACAGAACGGCCAGTGGGTCCGCACGCGCACGGAGGCCGACGCGAAGGCCTTCATCGAGGAGAAGCGCGCCGACCAGGAACGCTCCCAGAACCAAGGAACCGGCACGCTGATCCTGGCGGTCGTGATCGTGCTCTTCCTCGTCGCCGCGGGCCTGTACAGCCGGTTCGGCTGACTGCCGTCACCCGGGCACCGGCCACGACTGCGACACATGCCGTGGCCGGAACCCGAGCGTGCGGCGCCCGCATCGGCGTGGCGGGCGCCGCGTCGTCAGGGACGCCCGCTGAACCCCCATGTTCCGTGCGGCGCCTTGTACACCGCGTAGCCCGGTTCGGTGCGCACGAACTCAACTCCCTGCGGAGCCCGCGCGGCCTTGCGCGACACGGCGGGGACATGGACCTCGGCCGTCGCACCCACCGGCACGCGCACCGTGAGACGCACGGTCTCGTCCACGCGTGACCAGGACACCTCGGCCGGGCCCCGCACGGTGTGGAACTCGGTGCGCGCCCAGGTGACACCCGTGCGCGCATCCGGCCGCACGGTGAAGGTCCGGTACCCCTCGTCGCCGGGACGCAGCCCCGCCACGTTCTCGTACAGCCACTGCACCACCGTGCCCTGGAAGTAGTGGTCGCGTGAGCGTGAGTCGAGCGGCCACATCTCCCACATGGTGTCCGCGCCGTTGTCGAACCAGTGACCCCAGCTCGGGTACGTCCGCTGGGTGGCGATGGCGTGGGCCACGTCGGAGTGGCCGTGCGCGCTCAGGGAGCGGAGCAGCACACTGGTGCCGAGGCAGCCGGTGTTGAGGTGGTTGCCCCGCTTCGCGATGTCATCGAGCAGCGATGCCGTGACGCTCGCCCGGGCGCCGGGCGGAACCAGGCCGAAGGCCAGCGGAACGCAGTTGTTGGTCTGGCGGTATTCGGGGTCCTTGGCCGTGCGGTAGTGGCCCTCGGGGGCGAGGAATGTCGCGTTGAGGCTCTTCTTCATCTGCTCGGCGGTGGCCAGGAAGCGTGCGCGGACATCGTTGTCACCCGCTACGCGCGCCATCTCGGCGGTGTCGGTGAGCGCCCGGTGCAGATAGGCGGTCGCGGTGAGCCGGGTGTCCTCGGGCGGGTTGCCCCCGTAGCCGGGGGACAGATAGTCACCGAGCGCCGTCACCGCCAGGCCGTCCTTCAGGCGGTCGATCTCCCAGTCCAAGTACCGGATCAGGGCGGGCAGATGCTCCTCGATGACGCGCTCGTCGCCATAGACCCGGTACATCTCGCGCACGAGGAACGGATAGACCGTGGTCCACTCCGGGGACGGCCCCAGATCCCCGTACCCCCAGCCTCCGCTCGGCACGATCACCGGCAGCTGGCCGTCCTTGTTCTGGCTGTCCTGCAGGTCGCCGAGCCACTTGCTCAGGAAGCGGTGCATGCCGAGTGCGTACATCATGACGGGCGCGCCGACCTGCGCGTCGCCGGTCCAGCCGTTCTTCTCGTACATCGGCGTGTCCGTGGGGATGCCGTGCAGATTGTTCTGGATCGTGCGGCGCATGGCCTTTTCGAGCCGCTCGTAGAAGGGCTCGGAGCAGGTGAAGCTCCCGGTGTCGTCGACGGGTGTGTGCACCAGACGGCCGAGCACGTCGTCCGGCTCTGGCTTGCCGGGAAGCCCGCTGATCTGCACATAGCGAAAGCCCTTGTACGAGAAGCGCGGTTCCCACACCTCGTCGGCTCCGCCACCCGCGCAGATGTACTCGTCGGTCTGGAAACGGCCGGGCACATGGCCCGTCTCGGCGTGCACGCTTCCGTCGTCCTTGAGCTTCTCGCCGTGCACGAGCCGGACGAGGGTGCCCGCACCGGCCCGCACGCGCAGCCGCGTCCACCCCGCCAAGGTGCGCCCCATGTCGACGATCCAGTCGTCGCCGTGCGCCTTCACCGCGACCGGCCGCACGGTGTCGATGACCTCGATCGCGTCGTGGGGCTGCGCGCGCAGCGCCCCCTTCGGCGGATCCAGGCGTACGGGCCGCCGCCAGTCGCCGTCGTCGTAGCCGGGATCGGTCCAGCCGTCGTGATGCTCACGGGCGTCGTAGGTCTCCCCCGCGTAGAGGGAGTTGGACCGGGTCGGGCCCTCGGTGATCCGCCACGAGCCGTCCGTGGCGACGGTGGTGCGGGAGCCGTCCGGGTGCTCGATCTCGAGCTGGCCGATGAGCTGGGGTTCCCCGTGCCACGGCGGCTTGTGCCAGTTCCATACGTTGGGTGTCGTCATGCCGTAGAAACCGCGGCCCAGCGTCACACCGATGGCATTGGCACCCCGCCGGATCCGGTCCGTCACGTCGTGCACGGCGTAGAAGACCGTCTCTTCGTAGTCCGTGAAACCCGGGTCTAGCACCTGGCGGCCTATCCGGCGGCCATTGATGTGGGCCTCGTAGTAGGCGAGTCCGCTGATGTAGAGACGGGCGCGTGTCACGGGTTTGCGGACGGTGAACTCGCGGCGCAGCAGCGGCGCGGGCTGCTCGGCCGGCGGAACCTGTGCGTCGCTGCCCCAGGGGCCCTCTCCGAACGGGGCGAGCACCTTCGCCTCGGACCACCCGCTGTCGTCGAAGTCGGCCCGCTGCCAGCCGTCCTGCTCCGACTCCGCGCACCGCCACCCCGATCCGGTCACCAACTCGTGGGAACCGCCGCCGGATTCCACAAGGAGACGGACGAGCAGGCCACCGGGGTTGACCGAAGCACTGCCGCGATTCGTCGCGCGAGCGGCGACCACCACGCGCCGGCCCGCACCTCGTACCCGCTCGGTCACATCGGCGAGCCGGGCGGTGCGCCAGCCGTCGGTCTGCTCCGGGGCGTGCAGCACCTCCTCGCCGTTCAGGTGGAGGGTGAAGTCGTCGTCAGCGGTGGCCACGACCCGGGCGGCGGACACGTCGATCCCCTCGGGCAGTTCGAGCACGCCCCGGAACCACCTCGCTCCTGCCGGGGCGTCCTCCACGGTGGAGCCGGGCGACCATATCCAGGACGCTCCCGTGAAGCCCGGCGGCTTCGGGGCCGCGTCCGCGCCGATCCAGTGCCCCTGCCAGGCGTCCTCGGCCAGCGTGGTCTCCCACCAGCGCGAGGCACTCCAGGCGGAGGCGCGGCCGTCGGCATCCCAGACCCGCACCTGCCAGTGATAGCGCGTACGGGGCTTCAACGCGGGCCCGCCGTAAGGGACTCCGATGGTCCGCGAGGAGGCGACGCGGCCGGAGTCCCACACCTGTCTCGCCCCCGCCCCCGTCGCTGCCCCCTCCCCCGACTCGCGCGCAGCGAGCGAGACCTTGATCTGATACGCGCTCTGTCGGGCGCCGTGCCCCGGCGCCGAAAGCTCCCAACCCAGCCTCGGCTTGGCCACGTCCGTGCCGAGGAGCGACGTCGCGTACTCGACCGTGGTCCGCTCGACCCTCAACACCCCCGCATCCGCCCGCTCCTCGTCCCGGTCGTCCGCGGCAGCGCTGTCCACACCCTGGCTCAGGGCGAGAACACCCACGCCTGCCCCGGCTGCGGAAGTTCTCAGAAAGGCCCGACGGTTCCACGCACCGCCGCGCCGCGTCTCACGCTCTTCGCTCATCACACGTCCCTTGGATGATGAATCCGAGTGCCCAAAACGTAAATGAAACGTTTCATTTACGGCCCGGTAAGCCTAGGTCGAGCACAGCGGGCAACTCAAGAGGTGTGCGCAGGCGCGGGGGTGCCGTTCACGCGAGGTGCCGTTCTCACGGGGTGCGGTTCGCGCGGAGGTGCCGCTCAGCTCAGCGGCACAGGGCCTTGTCCACGACACGGTCGACGCGCTTCATGGTTGCCGGGTCGGTCGGCTGGACGGTCACCGCGATGTTGGCGGCGCGGCCGTCGGCGGTGACGCCGCCCCGGGTCTCGTATCCCGTGGTGCTACCGCCGTGGCCCCAGTAGACACCGCCGCACGACAGCGGTGTGCTCACGAGCCCGAGTCCGTAACGGGCGCCGGAGGCAAAGGGGGCTCCGGCCGGGACAGTTGTGCGCATCTCGGCGAGCTGGGCCGCCGGGAGCAGCCTGCCCGCGAGGAGTGCGGTGAAGAACCGGTTGAGGTCGGAGTTGGTGGAGATCATCTGCCCTGCCGCCCAGCCCCAGGAGGGGTCCAGTTCCGTGCCGTCGCGCAGAGGCGCGTCGGCCGAATCCTGGTAGTAGCCCTTGGGATGAGGCTCCCGGATGGTCACGTCACCCGGCGCGGGGAAATAGGTGTGGCGCAGACCTAGGGGCTTGATGATGCGCCGGTCCAGCTCCTCGGCGAGCGGACGGTGGGTGACCTTCTCGACGAGAAGACCGGCCAGCACGTAATTCGTGTTGCTGTACGCCCACTTCTCCCCGGGCTCGAAGTCGGCCTTGTGCTGGAGAGCGATGTCGAGCAGTTCGTGGGGTTCGTAGTGCCGGACGTCCTCGCCGAGATACTTGACGTAGTTGGGAAGTCCGCTGGTGTGCTGCAGGAGTTGACGGACTCTGATGTGGCGCCCGTCGATCCCGTCCCCACGCACGAGGCCCGGCAGATAGTCCTCGACCGGGGCGTCGAGGGCGATCTTCCCCTCGCCGACCAGTTGCAGCACGAGCACCGCGGTGAACGTCTTGGTGTTGCTGCCGATCCGCACCTGACCGTCCCTTGGCACCTTCGATCCTGTGGCCAGGTCACCGACCCCTGCGGTGTAGGTACGGGCACGGCCTTCACCGCCCTTGACGCTCGCAAGCGCTGCGGGTACTCCGTCGGAGCGCACCAGTGCGTCGAGGCCCTCCTGGACGGTGTCCGGCCTGGTGGAGGCGGACGCCACGGTCGGCGACAAGGCAGCCACCGTCATGACGCCCGCGACCACCCCGGCCGCGGCCGACACGGCGGCTCCGCGTCGGCCACCCTGCCGCCCGGGAGAAATGAACCTCTGCCATACCTGCTCACGCACTAGCCAACTCCTACGGAATCGTCGGGAACCCAGCGGCATTTGCCTGGCCCCAGCATTTCCGGATGTGGCACCCCTGATCGATCCTGCTAACCGCCCAGCTCAAGGTAGGGATAACCCCCGACACACCGGCCGACAGGAGAAGGCGGCGAGGGGCGACCCCTGGGCCGCCCCTCGCCATCCCCCGCTCAGCCCGCGATCGAGTCCAGCTGCTCGGCCGCCGGGCGCAGCGCCCACAGATCCCCGCCGGGCGGCGTCTCCAGCTTCGGGACCGCCTTGCGCGCGGCCGGGTGCCCTGCATCAGCCGCCGCGTGCACGATGTCGCTCGCCGCGAACCGGTGGAACTCCAGCTCGGGATGCGGCCACTGTGCCGCCCCCGTAGCCGCGGGCAGGAGATAGTCGACGGCCTTGAACAGGCTCTGCCCGTCGGGGCCTTGGTGGGCCCACAGGTCCACGCCCACATGCCGCCCGATCGCGGCGAGCCGGGTGTAGGCGACCAGGTCGAAGGTCGAGTAGTGCCAGCTCCGCGTCCGTGCGAGCTCCTGCGGCTGGCTGCCGTCGCCCGCGATCTGCGGGTCGATACGGCGGGCACGGGCGTCGAGGACGGTACGGCGGGCGAGGGCGGTGTCACCCGTGGCGTAGGCGAGAGCGGCGACCTGCATGTCGTAGAACGTGCCGTGATTGTTCTGCGCGGCGCCCTCCTGCTTGCCGAAGTCGCTGTCGACGAGCCAGCCGAGGAAGTCCTTGTTCCACTTCTCCATCGCGGAGCGGTCGCTCTTCGACCACCCGGGTGCGCCCGTGCCGAGGATCGCGATCGCGTCCACGACGCTCGTGTACGACTGCGAGAAGTCGATGATGCCGATGGCCCGGCCGTCGTACTTGCAGGGGATGAACTGCGCGTGGTTCAGGTTCGGGTTCATCTTCGTCGCCGGGTCGAGGAACCAAGTGCGCAGTACGGAGGCGGCCTTCTCGGCATAGCGCTTCTTGCCCGTGTAGTACCAGGCGAGCGTGAGGTCGTACGTCGAGTCGAAGACCTTCTCCACGTCCTGGCGGTCGGTCCCCGTGTCGACTTCGGGGTTGCGCTGCCCGTCGCGCTGTTCATATGGGCAACCCCACGGGTTGTCGGCCGTCGGTGTCTGGGTGGGCCACCAATAGGGCGCCTGGCTCAGATAGTCGTGCACGTCACCGCCGGGCGCGGGCTTCGGCTTGTCGACGACCGTCCAGGGTCCCTGGTCGATCCAGGCATCGGCGCGCTTCTGCAACTCCCTTACGGAGCGCTTGAGTTGGGGGTCGCCGCGGTCCAGAAGCAGCTTGGTCTCCTGGAGCCGTTTGCCGTCAAGCACAGCCGTGCGCGGGGCACTCTCGCGGGCGGTCGCGGTGGCGGTCGGCATCAAGGCGGAGGCGAGGGCCGCCGCCGCGGTGAGCAAGGCGCCGAACCGTATCCGGGATCTTGCGCGCATCACACACTCCAGTCACAGTCACAGTCACGGGTCGGTCATGGATATGAACAACGTTCGCCATGTGGACCGGGTGAGCGTAAGACCGCCGGGCCACTCAAGCAACGGGTGCGTATAGGACGACGCGTATAGGACGACCTCTGTCCTATACGGGCCCTAGCGTGGCTCCTGAACGGCGGAACAGAACACTGGAAGGCGGAGACCATGGCTGCGAACGAACCGACCACCACCCCCGACGACCTGACGGAGGGTCCGGCCGTCACCGGCGAGCGTGCCGAATGGCTGGAGACACTGGCCAAGCACCGGCACTTCCTGCGCTTCACCACCCGTGACCTCACCGACGAGCAGGCCGGTCTGCGAACCACCGCGAGCGAGCTGTGTCTCGGCGGTCTGATCAAGCACGTCACCGAGGTCGAGAAGATGTGGGCGGGTTTCATCCTGGGCGGCCCGTCGACGATGACCGACTTCACGGCCATCACCGAGGCCGACCGGGCCCGTCGGGCCGACGAATTCCGGCTGCTGCCCGGCGAGACGCTG
The DNA here is from genome assembly GCF_042795295.1 of Streptomyces sp. NPDC056486. Taxonomy (NCBI): domain Bacteria; kingdom Bacillati; phylum Actinomycetota; class Actinomycetes; order Kitasatosporales; family Streptomycetaceae; genus Streptomyces; species Streptomyces sp. NPDC056486. The sequence continues at coordinate 18,598 of NZ_JBHTSF010000053.1, read as the reverse complement.
GCGGGCGTGTTGGCCGACTACGCCGAAGTGGCCCGCCGGACCGACGAACTCATCGCCGGCCTGCCCGACTTGGACGCCACATGGCCGCTGCCGAAGGCCCCGTGGTTCGAGGCCGGTGCGCAGTGGTCGGTTCGCCGGGTGCTGATGCACATCGCCACCGAGACCGCCCAGCACTCCGGCCACGCCGACATCATCCGTGAGTCCATGGACGGCGCCACGAGCATGGCCTGAGTCGAATCCGCCCGAGAGGATCAGGTGCTACTTCTTGACTGACTTTTCAGTCAAGAAGTAGCAAGACCCCGACAGGATCCACGACAGGACCCGCGGTACGCGGTAGGTCCTACTTCCCCCGCAACAGCGCCAGCTCGGCGTCGATGGCGCCACGCAGCAGGTCGCGCGCGTGGCCGAGCTGCAGGCCGCCGCTGAGCCAGCGCATGCTGAGCCCTTCGAGCAGCGCGGTGAGCCGCTCACCGGACGCGGCAAGGGCGGGTGCCGGGGCCGTCGGCTGCACCTGGCCGAGGAGGGCCGCCACCTCCTGCACCCACGCCAGGGTCGCCCTGGCGAGATCGTCCCGCAGTACTTCGTCGAAGACGGCACTCGCCCGCAGCTCACCCCAGGCGGAGCTGTTCTCCCTGACCATCGGGGTGTCCTGCAGCTCCAGGAGGAGAATCTCCGCCAGTTCCTCGCGCGGAGCGAGCGGTCCGGCGTCCGACGCCTGGCCGGCGGTGTAGCGCTCGGCACGGTCGTTGATGAACTCCAGCGTCTGACGCAGGATCCCGGTGCGGTCCTTGAAGTGGTAGTAGATCAGCCCGGTCGAGACACCCGCCTCGGCGGCGAGCTCTTCGACGCGCAGGCCACGGACGCCGCGACGGGCGATGAGCCGTGCGGCCGCTTCGAGGATCTGAGTAGTGCGAGGCGCCATGGATCCGAACCCTATCGGGCCGTCCGCTGCCCGGTGATCTCGGGCGACCGGCAGAAATCGGCACCGCAGCGGGTGCATCTTTGACTGAATTTTCAGTCCATGGCAGAGTCGAGGCATCGAGCGGCTCCGTCCGCGCCGTGCTCGCCACGCTTGCAGAGCGTCCCGCCAGGCCGATGGACAGCTTGATCCCCTCACGATGATCGGAGTTCACCGTGTCCCCCCACTTCCCGTCGCTCCCGTCCCTCCCCTCCCGCCGCTCGGCCCTCCGCGCGATCGCCGGAATCGGCACTGCGGTCCTCGGAGCCTCGGCGTGCGGGACCGGCGACGAGCAGGCGCGGGCCGCGAGCACCGCCGGTGACCGGGACACGGCGGCCAAGGGGCTGCGCATGGGCGCCGAGTGGGAGAGCCACGCGCGCACCTTCATGTCGTGGCCCGCCCTGGAGTCGGTGTGGGAGGAGGACCTCCCCTACGTACGCAAGGACATCGCCCGCGTCGCCCGCACCATCGCGGAGTACGAGTACGTCGTGATGCTGGCCAGGCCGGATCAGCAGGACGCGGCCCAGAAGGCCTGCGGGCGCGACGTCGAGGTCATCCCGCTGGCCGTCGACGACATGTGGGCCCGCGACACCGTGCCGGTGTTCGTGGAGCAGGACGGCGACGTCGTCGGTGTCGACTTCAACTTCAACGGGTGGGGCGACAAGCAGGAGCACACCCACGACGCCCGGGTGGGCCGCACCCTCCTCTCGAAGTACGACATCCCCCGCAGGAAGGCGCCCCTGGTCGCCGAGGGCGGCTCCTTCGAGACCGACGGCGAGGGCACGCTCCTCATCACCGAGAGCTCGGTCGTCAACGACAACCGCAACCGCGGTAAGAGCCGCGATCAGGTCGAGGCCGAGCTCAAGCGGACCCTGGGCATCAAGAAGGTGATCTGGCTGGCAGGCGTGCGCGGTGAGGACATCACCGACGCTCATGTGGACAGCCTGGTCCGTTTCACCGCGCCCGGTGTGGTGCTCCTGGACCGGGCCTTCCCCGGTATGCCGGCCGACTCCTGGTCGCGCGCGGCGGACCAGGCGAAGGCCGTGCTCAGCAAGGCGAAGGACGCCAGGGGCCGGTCTTTCGAGATCGTCGATCTGCCCCAGCCCGACCTGGACAGGATCACCGGCGACGGCGACGACTTCGTGTCGACGTACGCCAATTTCTACGTCGCCAACGGCTCCGTGTTCATGCCCGAGTTCGGGGACCGGAAGGCAGACAACCGCGCCCGGAGCATTCTGCGGGAGCACTTCCCCAAGCGCGACGTCGTGCCGGTCCGGATCGACACCATCGCCTCCGGTGGCGGCGGTATCCACTGCTCCACGCACGACGAGCCCGGCAAGCCGGTCGACTGAACCCGGCCCCGCGCAGGCGCCGCCGTCGCCGATGCCGTCCCCGACTGATGGGTGGCATCAGCACCACCCCTGGCCCGGGCCCCAGACCTCCTGATCTGCGGCCTCCTTCGGCGCAGGCTTGTCCCCGTCACCAGCGAACAGTCCGGCGGTCCTCCGCCGGGCACCGAAGGCGAACGGGGAGACGGGATGACCAGTCATACGCGACGGAGGATTCTCCAAGGTGCGGCGCTCGCGGCGGCGGGCAGCGTGGTCGGGACCTACGGGCTCGGGCATGACGCCCCGGCAGCCCGAGCAGCGACGCGAACAGCGGCGGGCGGTGGTGCGAAGTCACTGCCGTTCCTGGAGGGCGCTTTCGCGCCGGTCACCGAGGAGTTGACCGCGTTCGACCTGAAGGTGACCGGCCGCGTGCCGCGCGACCTCGACGGCCGCTTCCTGCGCACGGGACCGAACGCGCTGGGCCTCGATGACCCGCGGGCGCACCACTGGATGCTGGGCGACGGCATGGTGCACGGGGTACGGCTGCGCGGCGGACGAGCCGAGTGGTACCGCAACCGCTGGGTGCGTTCCTCGCAGGTGGCGAAGAAGCTGGGCGAGACATATCCGGGCCGGGTACCGCCGGACGACTTCGCGTGCAACACGCATGTGATCCCGTACAAGGGACGGATCCTGGCGCTCCAGGAAAGCGGGCCGCTGCCGTACGAGCTGGACGGCGAACTCGGCACGGTGCGCCCGTACGACTTCCGCTCCACGCTGCGGGGTGCGTTCACCGCGCACACCAAGTACGACGCCGCGGCGGACGAGTTGCACGCGGTGGCGTACTACCCGACCTGGGACCACGTACGGCACATCATGATCGACGGGACCGGGCGCGTTGCCCGGTCCAGCAAGATCCCGGTGACGGACGCGCCGATGATGCACGACTTCGCCCTCACGCAGAAGTACGTGGTGATCGTGGACGTCCCGATCACGTTCGACGCGGCGGCTGCCGAGGCGGGCGCGAAGGTGCCGTACGTCTGGAACGGTCAACACCCCATGCGCGTAGGGATCATGCCGCGGGCCGGAGGCGCCACCCGCTGGTTCGAAATCGACCCGGTCTTCTACTCGCACACGCTGAACGCCTACGACCAGGGCGACACGGTGGTGATGGAGTACACCAGCATGCCCGCCCCCTTCTACGCGGCGGGCCGGGGCAACGGCGGCCCCTCCGCGCTCGGCGCGCCGACACTCGACCGCTGGACGATCGACCTGCGCGCAGGACGGGTCCGCAGCACCCGCATCGACGATCTGCCGCAGGAATTCCCCCGCGTCAACGAATCCCTGATCTCCCGTCGGCACCGCTTCGGGTACGCGGCGAGCGCGGCCGAGATGTGGCGCGCGTACGAGACGGTCGACGGGGTTGTGCCGGACGACAAGTTCACCAACTGCCTGCTCAAGCACGACATGTTGCGTGGCAGCAAGCAGGTGGTCCGCTTCCCGAAGGGCGCGGCGGCGAGCGAGCCGGTGTTCGTGCCGCGCCGGGGCGCGCGGGACGAGGACGACGGCTACGTCCTCTCCTACGTGCACGACCCCGACCGCGGCGCGACCGACCTGGTGATCCTCGCGGCACAGGACTTCACCGGCCACCCGCTGGCCCGCGTCCGCCTGCCGGGGCGGGTACCGCTCGGCTTCCACGGAAGCTGGGTGGCGGACGTGTAGCCCCGGATCGGAACTGTCTCCGGCTCTGATGCGCCGCGCCGGCCTTGGCCGCCGCCGGACGGCCGAGGCCGGCGCGAACCTCAGTTGCCGCCGGCTCCGATCTCGGCGCCGACCGCCGCAAGTGCGGTGGTCACTGGCTGGAAGAACGTCTCACCGCCCGCGGTGCAGTCGCCGCTGCCGCCCGAAGTGAGGCCGATCGCGCTCCCGTCATTGGTGAACAATGAGCCTCCGCTGTCTCCCGGTTCGGCACAGACATCGGTCTGGATGAGTCCGGTGACGGTCCCTTCCGCGTAGTTCACTGTGGCGTTGAGCCCGGTGACCACGCCGTCCTGGAGCCCGGTGGTGCTGCCCATGCGGGACACCTCAAGGCCGACCGCCGCTTCGGCGGCCTGCGCGATCTCCACGGTCTGGCCGTCGCCCGTGTTGACCGCGCTCGGGGCGTCGGCGGCCGGATCGTCGTAGGTGACAAGAGCGAAGTCGCCGTCCCCCGGGAACGTCGCGTCCTGGACCGTAGCGATGGCCGCGCCGCCCTGGGCATCCGACCAGCTCTCGGCTGCCACCCCGCAGTGCCCCGCGGTGAGGAAGCCGGGACTGCCGTCCTCGGTCGTCACGTTGAAGCCGAGCGAGCAGCGTGCGCCGCCGCCGAAGATGGCGTCACCGCCCGCGGCGAAGGGCTTGAACTCTCCCGCGGACTTCTGGATGCGGGCCATTCCTGTGCCGAGCGACTTGACGGTCGCCTCAAGCTTGTCCCACCGTTCACCGGTGACCGTGCGGTCGGCCGTGACCACGACCTGGTTGGTCCTGGGGTCTGTGGCCCACGCGGTTCCGGCCATGGTGGCCCGACTGGCCAACGTCTTCGCGGCGGCGCCGAGTTCACCCGTGCTGTTGTCGACGCTGCGCGCCACCGCTCCAGCTCTCTTCACCTGGACGTTCACCGCGTTGTCGTTGCCCACGACGTTGACGACGAGCTGCTGCTCACCCTCGTCGTAGAACGCCCCGCCGTAGGCGTCGCCGAGCTGCGAGGCCAACGGCTCGACCAGCTTCGTCGCCGATGCCGCGCTGAGCCTCTTGGCGGCGGACCCCGAATCGGTCTCGGTGCCGGATTGCGAAGCGTTGGCCTGCTGCAGCAGGACGGCCGTTGCGACCATGCCCATCGCCGCAGCACCTGCCAGAACGGCCTTTCGCCTGGGTATTCGCTTGTGCCTCAACTCGTCGCCTCCTGTGCGGATCCCGAATTCGACCGCCGACCGAAGCCGGGGGAATGTTCGGTTCTAGATACGGGAGAGACGAGAGTTGCGTTCAACCGCGTTACTGAGGCGGTGCGATCGTCGCTCCGGCCGACAGCAGTCTCTGCGCCAGTTCGCGACAGCGTTTCCCGAGTTCCGGAGGGTCGAGGACCTCGAAGTCGTGTCCCAGCAGGAGCACGTGCATCAGCACGGCGTCGAGGCGTTCGCCGCCACTGACCACCTCGCAGCGCTCGCTCCCCCGCTGTCGCACGACGGCCGCCGCCGCCGGAATCTGCGCGCGCACCGTGTCGGCCGACGCGTGCACGAGGAAGCGCGCCTGGTGCGGGTAGACCCGGCTCGCCACACCCTCCTGTACGTACGCCGCCGCGTCGGGCGCATCGCGCGGGCGAAAGCGCCAGGTCCGTGCGGACGCGTCGGTCATCCGGTCGACACGGAAGGTGCGCCAGTCCTCACGGTCGAGGTCGTAGGCGAGGAGGTACCAGCGCCGGTCGGAGGCGACCAGGCGGTAGGGCTCGACCCGCCGCCGTCGCACCTCGCTCCCGGACGGATAGTCGAAGCCCGCCTCGACCTCGTCGCGGCAGGCTCTGGCCAGCGTCATGAGCGCCCCGGGGTCGACGGGCGTACGGCCGCCGCCGAAGAACTCCACCGAGCCGGAGAGTGCGCGCACCTCGTGCCGCAGCCGGGCGGGCAGCACCTGGTCGAGCTTGGTCAGCGCCTGGAGAGCGGCGTCGCCGGCACCGGCGACCGCGCCGGCGAGCAGCGAGACCGCGGTGGCGATCGCCTCCTGATCGTCGAGCAGCAGCGGCGGCAGCTCCTGCCCCGGCCCGAGCCGGTATCCGCCGCCGACGCCCTGGCCCGCATGCACCGGATAGCCCAGCGTGCGCAGCCGTTCGACATCGCGCCGTACGGTGCGCGGCGTGACCCCGAGCCGGTCGGCGAGCTCGGGCCCTGTCCAGACCTGGCGCTGCTGCAGCAGCCCGAGCAGGGTGAGTACCCGCTCCGTCGTACCTCGTTCGTCACCGCGTGCCCCGGCCATGGCGGACACCCTGCCAGAGATAGCGGACCGATTCTGTCCGCCTGGGGTGTCAGGGTGGCCCCATGAACGCAGACGAACTCGACTGGAACCGGTCGCTGCGCGAGCAGTGGGAGATCCACTGGAACCATCAGCTCCGGGACCGGCTCGACGGCCTCACCGACGACGAGTACTTCTGGTCGCCAGTGCCGGACGCCTGGAGCGTGCGGCCGCGCGGCAGCTCGACGGCGCCCGTGCAGGTCGGCGCCGGGGATTTCGCGATCGACTTCGCCTTCCCGCAGCCGGTACCCGCGGCCTTCACCACGATCGCCTGGCGGCTCGGTCACGTCATCGTCGGTGTGCTCGCCGCGCGCAACGCCGCGCACTTCGGCGCGCCGGAGGCTTCGTACGAGAGCTGGGAGTACGCCGGGAGCGCGGCCACCGCGCTCGACCAGCTCGACGCTCAGCTCGATCTCTGGCTGGCAGGGGTACGCGGCCTCGGCGATGCCGGGCTCCGGGTCCCCATCGGTGAGAAGGAGCCCTTCCCCGAGGCGCCCATGGCCGATCTGGTGCTGCACATCCACCGCGAGCTGATCCACCATCTTTCCGAGGTCTGCCTGCTGCGCGACCTCTACCTGCACACGAGTCACGCGGATCCCGTGAATCCCGTGAATCCCGCCATGAACGGAGCAACCCGATGAGCCGCACCATCCAGATCACCTTCGACGCCCATGACCCGCGTGCGCTGTCGTCCTTCTGGCGCGACGCTCTGGACTACGTCATCCCCGGCCCGCCCGGCGTGGACCTGCCCGAGGGCGCCGACGCCCTTGCGGCGTGGGACGAGTTCCTCGCGCGCATCGGCGTACCGGAGGACCAGCGCAACTCGAGGTCGGCCGTCGAGGATCCGACCGGGCACGGCCCACGCGTGCTCTTCCAGCAGGTTCCGGAGGACAAGGTCGCCAAGAACCGCGTCCACCTCGACGTCCGTGCGGCTCCCGGGCTTGAGGGAGAGGAGCGGATGGCGGCCCTGGAGGCCGAGTGCGACCGACTCGTCGCGCTGGGAGCGAAGCGAGTACGCCGCGACGAGCCCGCGCCCCCGATGAGCTCCGGCTACATCGTGATGACCGACCCCGAGGGCAACGAGTTCTGCCTGGACTGACCTGGCCCCGCCGTGACCGTGCGTGACGGCTGGACGGGCGGGGTCCGCACCGGCGGCCTACGTTGATTGCAGAGGCCCACGCCATGTGTGTGACCGGTGGGCGCTGTAACGACAAAGGAGTTGTCATGGCTGACAAGGGCGGCATGGACAAGATGAAGGGCAAGGCCAAGGAAATGGGCGGCAAGGTCATGGGTGACCGTGACAAGCAGGCCGAGGGCAAGGGCGACCAGGCCAAGGGCGAGGTCAAGAAGGCCATGGGCGACGCGCGCGACCGCGCCCAGGGCGCGCGGGAGAACCTCAAGCCCGGCGACAGCTGACCAACTCCGCCGCGAGCTCCCGCACATCCGTGTGCGGGAGCTTCGGTCGTTCTGACGCGGGTGGTGGGTGCCTCGCCGGTTACTGAGGTGCGCCGTCCGGCGGTGCGTACGGTGAAATGCCCGCCTCGCCCGCCGCATCGCGCAGGACGTCCTTGAGCATGTCCGGGGTCAGCCGGCCCGTGAACGTATTGCGCTGGCTCACGTGGAAGCAGCCGTACAGGGTGACCGGACCCAGGCCCAGGCCCGGACCCGGACCGGAGTGCCCGGAGTGCCCGGAGTCCTCCGCACGCTCCAGCGTCACCCGCGTGCCGTGCGCGAACCGCGGCCGTGGCTTCGGCACGCTCCACCCCGCCGCCGTGAACGCGGGCAACGCCGCCTGCCATCCGAACGCCCCCAGAATCACCGCCGACCGAAGGCGCGGCCCAAGGAGTTCCAGCTCCCGCACGAGCCACGGCCTGCACATGTCCCGCTCCCCCGGGGTCGGCTTGTTCTCGGGCGGGGCACAGTGCACCGGTGACGTCACCCGTACCCCGCGCAGCGTCAGGCCGTCGTCCATGGACACCGCCAGCGGGCTCGACGCGAGGCCCAGCTCGTACATCGCCTTGTACAGGACGTCTCCGGAACGGTCGCCCGTGAACATCCGGCCCGTCCGGTTACCGCCGTGCGCCGCGGGCGCGAGCCCGATGACGAGCATCGACGCATCCGCCGGTCCGAACCCGGGTACCGGCCTGGCCCAGTACGTCCAGTCCATGTAGGCAGCCCGTTTGACCCGCCCCACTTCCTCCCGCCAGGCGACAAGCCGGGGGCACGCGGCACACCCCGAGATACGCGCGTCCAGCTCGGACAGCGAATTCATGCGGGCCACACTAGATCGTGCCGATGCCTGTCGTGCCCATCCGTAAATGGCTGGCGCGGCATCCTGATACGGCGAGATGCTCCCCTGTGTCCGGGGCCGCGCGAAGCCTTGTGATCGCGTTCCCGCCCGACCGGAGAGGGAGTTGTGATGACCGTAGCCGCGTCGGAGCCGTCCGGGGCCGAGCCCGTGGTCCGCCTGGTGGCCGGAGCCCTGCGCGGCACCCGGGAGGCAGGGATGGCGGTCTTCCGTGGCGTCCCGTTCGCCGAGCCGCCGGTCGGCCCGCTGCGTTTCGCCGCGCCGCGGCCGGTACGGGGATGGGGCGGGGTCCGGACGGCACAGTCGTACGGACCGCCGCCCCCTCAGGGCGGTCACTTCGGCATGGACGCGCTGGCGGCGGACGTGGTGGGCGACGAATGGCTGACGGTCAACGTCTGGTCGCCCGAGCCTGGGCCAGGCGCAGGGCTGCCGGTGATGGTGTGGCTCCAAGGCGGCGCGTACACGATCGGCATGTCCGGTCTCCCCGAGTACGACGGCGGCCGTCTCGCGCGCGAGGGCGGCGTCGTCCTGGTGACGTTCAACTACCGTGTGGGGCTTGAGGGTTTCGGGCAGATCGAGGGGGCGCCGGCCAACCGGGGGCTGCTCGACCAGGTGGCCGCTCTGGAGTGGGTGCGGGACAACATCCGGGCCTTCGGCGGCGATCCCGATCGTGTCACGGTCTTCGGCCAGTCGGCGGGTGGCGGATCGGTCGCCGCGCTCCTCGCGATGCCGAGTGCGGCCGGGCTCTTCGGACGGGCCGTCGCGCAGAGTGTGCAGGGCACGTTCTTCTCGCCCGAACTCGCCGCCGACATCGCCTCCGCCTGCGCCGCCGAGCTGGGGCTCAGGCCCACGGTGGCCGACCTGTCCACCGTGGACCCGGCCCTGCTGTCCGCCGCCGGTGATGCGGTCGGCGCCAAGACGGTCCAGTGGGCGGGGCGTTGGGGCCAGGTGGCGCACAGGTCGATCATGTTCTCGCCGGTCGTCGAGGGCGATGCGCTGCCGGTCACTCCCTGGCAGGCGCTTGCCGACGGCGCCGGCCGCGGCATCGAGCTCCTCGTCGGCCATACCCGCCACGAAACGCGGCTGCTCACCGCCCTCGACGGCCTGCTCGGCCAGGTGACGCAGGAGCAGGCGGCGACCGCCCTGGACGTCTTCGGCCCGGGGCAGGACGGCGCACGCCGCTACCGCGACGGTTTTCCGGCCGCGGGCCCGGACGAGCTGCATGAACTGGTGCTCTCCGACTCGCTGTTCCGCATGCCGAGCCTTCACCTCGCCCAGGCCCAGACCGCCGCCGGCGGCCGCGCCCACGTCTACGAGCTGACCTGGCACGCCCCTGGCATGGACGGTGTCCTCGGCGCCTGCCACGGCCTCGACGTGCCGCTCGTCTTCGGCAACCTCGACCGCGGCCAGCCTGCCGCGCTGATCGGCGAGGGCCCGCCCCCGGAGGCAGAAGCGCTGTCCGCCCGCATGCGCGCCGCGTGGACGGCGTTCGCCGCGCACGGCGATCCCGGCTGGCCCGCGTACGACGCCGGGCAACGCCTTGTGCAGCTCTTCGACACGCGACCGGCTGTCACCGCGTATCCGGAAGAGTCATCCCGCCGGATCTGGCAGAACCACGACTTCCCTGTCCTGCCGCTGATCGGGGGCCAGTGAAAAGAGACCGGTGAAGAGAGACCGGTGAAAGGGATGCCCTATCAGCCCCTCGTCAATGCCGAATCGACCCCGGGCGGTGTCCCTCGCTAACGTGTGAACGGACCGGCATCTTCCCGTCGTCCGATGTGCGGGATCCGGCCTTGTCCAGCGAGGAGTTGATCGATATGCGCAGGCTCACCCAACGCCGCCACATCGACCTCGGACGTCTCGCCGGCGCCTTCTGTCGCCGCTGACCTCCGGCCTCTTCCGCTCGGCCCCTCCTTTCATTGATCCGCCGAAGGCGCGTCCGCACATGTCCGCACGTCCGCGGACTCTTCCGTCGTGCGTGATCGACGCCGCGTGACGCACACCCTCTGATCAACGCGTCCCGTCGCGCGCCTCGGCATGCCCGAAACCTCCCCAAACCCCCTTAGGAGTGCCCTATGTCATCCGTGCCACCATCCGCCCCCGCACCCTCCCCCACCGAACCCGCGCGCTTCGCGTACTGGGTGCCCAACGTCAGCGGTGGCCTCGTCACCAGCAAGATCGAGCAGCGCACCGACTGGGGCTACGACTACAACCGCGAACTGGCCGTCCTCGCCGAGAACAACGGCTTCGACTACGCCCTCAGCCAGGTGCGCTACATGGCCAGCTACGGCGCCGAGTTCCAGCACGAGTCGACCAGCTTCAGCCTCGCCCTGCTGCTCGCCACAGAGCGCCTGAAGGTGATCGCCGCCGTCCATCCGGGCCTGTGGCACCCGGGGGTGCTCGCCAAGCTCGGCGCGACCGCCGACCATCTGTCGGGCGGGCGGTTCGCCGTCAACGTGGTCAGCGGCTGGTTCAAGGACGAGTTCACCGCGCTCGGCGAGCCCTGGCTCGAGCACGACGAGCGCTACCGCCGCTCGGAGGAGTTCATCCGGGCGCTGCGCGACATCTGGACCAAGGACCACGCCGAACTGGCCGGTGATTTCTACCGGATCCGCGACTTCTCCCTCAAGCCCAAGCCCCTCAACACCCCCGAGCGCCCGCACCCGGAGATCTTTCAGGGCGGCAACTCCACGGCCGCCCGCGCGATGGCGGGCCGCGTGTCCGACTGGTACTTCTCCAACGGCAAGGACTTCGACGGCGTCACCGAGCAGATCAAGGACGTACGTTCCTCGGCTGCGGCCGCCGGACGCACCGCGCCCCGCTTCGGCCTCAACGGCTTCCTCATCGCCCGTGACACCGAGGCAGAGGCCCGCGAGACGCTCCGCGAGATCGTCGCCAGGGCCGATTCCGATGCGGTGGAGGGCTTCGGCGCCGCCGTGAAGCAGGCAGGACGGTCCGCCACCGACGGCAAGGGCATGTGGCAGGACTCCTCCTTCGAGGACCTCGTCCAGTACAACGACGGGTTCCGTACGGGTCTTATCGGCACCCCGGAACAGATCGCGGAACGCATCGTCGCCTACAAGCGCCTCGGCGTGGATCTCTTCCTCCTGGGGTTCCTGCACTACCTGGAGGAGGTCGAGTACTTCGGCAAGAAGGTGCTCCCGATCGTCCGTGAACTCGAGGCCTCCGCCGCGCACTGACACACCCTTCCCCAGCCCCAACTCCCGTAGAGAGGCAGCAATATGAGCACCGTCGCACCCGCCGACTGGCAGACCCTCCCCACGCCCGAGGACTCCCGGGCCTGGATCGACCGCGCCTCCGAGGTCGCGGCCGTACTGGCCACCGACGCCGTCGCCCGTGACAAGGCAGGTGAAACCCCTTACGCCGAGGTCCAGTTGCTCAAGGACGCCGGTCTGGTCACGCTGCTCGGCCCGGCCGAGCACGGCGGAGCGGGTCAGGACTGGCCGACGGCCTACCGCGTCGTGCGCGAGGTCGCCAAGGCCGACGGCTCGATCGGTCAGCTGCTCGGCTACCACTACCTGTGGAACTGGGCCGCACGCCTGGTCGGCACCCGCGAGCAGTGGGAGCACGTCGAAGCCACGGCCGCCCGTGAGAGGTGGTTCTTCGGCGGCGCGGTCAACCCGCGTGACCACGACGTCGTGGTCACGGAGGACGGCGACGACCTCGTCTTCACCGGCCGCAAGACCTTCTCCACCGGCAGCAAGGTCTCGGACGTCACCGTGCTCGAAGGCGTTCTGGACGGCACGGACAAGCATGTCTTCGCCATCGTGCCCTCCGACAGCGAGGGCCTGACCTTCCACGACGACTGGGACAACATCGGCCAGCGGCTCACCGAGAGCGGCGGCGTGACGCTCGACGGCGTACGCACACCATGGGCGTCGGCCGCCGGATACGTCGACAAGGAGTTCACGCCGCGCGTCTACAACACGCTCAACGTCCCCACCATTCAGCTGGTCTTCGTCAGCTTCTACCTCGGCATCGCCGCCGGTGCCCTGGAGACCGCCGCCGCCTACACCACGGCCAAGTCCCGTCCCTGGCTGCACGGCGGCCACGACACGGCCGTCGATGAGCCGTACGTCATCGACATCTACGGCGATCTCACCGCCAAGCTGTGGGCCGTCGAGGCACTGGCCGACGCCGTCGCCCTGGAGGGCCAGGCGCTGCACGACGAGCCGGACGCGGTCACCGAGCAGTCCCGTGGGGCGTTCGAGGTGCGGGTCGCGGCGGTGAAGGCGCGGGCCACGGAGGTCGCGCTGGAGATCACCAACCAGGTCTTCGAGGTCACCGGCGCCCGCGCCACCGCGTCCGCCGAAGGACTCGACCGGTTCTGGCGCAACGTACGCACCCACACCCTGCACGATCCCGTCGCCTACAAGCGCCGCGAGGTCGGCCGTCACGTCCTGACCGGTGAACTCCCGGAGCCCACTTGGTATTCGTGACTCTCGGCAGTGCCCATCGGCGGTGACCCTCGGCACGAGGACGGTCAGTGGCCGGTGAGTTCGCCGCTGAGCTTCTCGTGAATCCGGGCGCTCGGCATGTTCAGGCCGATGATCTCCACCGTCTTGCCGCGCTGGGCGTACTTGGTCCCTATCGCGTCCAGGGCGGCGACGGAGGAGGCGTCCCAGATATGGGCGGCCGTCAGATCGATGACGACCTTGTCGGGGTCTCCGGCGTAGTCGAACCGTCCGACGAGGTCGTTGGCCGAGGCGAAGAACAGCGCGCCCGTGACGGAGTAGGTCACCTTGCCGTCGTGATGGTCAGGGACGGCGGTCATCTCGGCGTGGTGGGCGACACGCTTGGCGAAGATGACCATCGCCGTGACCGAGCCTGCGACCACGCCCACGGCGAGGTTGTGCGTGGCGACCACGCACGCCACGGTGACGACCATGACCGTGATCTCGCCTGCGGGCATCCGCTTCAGTGTCTTCGGCGCGATGGAGTGCCAGTCGAAGGTCGCGAAGCAGACCATCACCATCACGGCGACCAGGGCGGCCATCGGAATGTCGGAGACGACGGGCCCGAAGGCGATGCACAGGACCATCAGGAAGGCGCCCGCGAGGAAGGTGGACAGGCGGGTGCGGGCCCCGGACACCTTTACGTTGATCATCGTCTGGCCGATCATGGCGCAGCCGCCCATGCCGCCGAAGAAGCCGGTGACGATGTTGGCGATGCCCTGGCCGATGGACTCACGCGTCTTGGAGGAGCGGGTGTCGGTGATGTCGTCCACGAGTTTGGCGGTCATCAGGGACTCCATCAGGCCGACCAGCGCCATGGCGAGCGCGTAGGGCGCGACGGTCGTCAACGTGTCCATGGTGAACGGCACATCGGGCAGGCCGGGCACCGGCAGGGAGGACGGCAGTTCACCCTTGTCGCCGACGGTCGGCACCGCGATCCCGGCGGCGACCGTGATCGCGGTGAGGATCACGATGGACACGAGCGGGGCCGGGACCACCTTGGTGACCTTCGGGAAGAACACCATGAGGGCAAGACCGGCCGCGAGCAGCGGGTAGACGGGCCAGGGCACGTCGTGCATCTCGGGGACCTGCGCCATGAAGATCAGGATGGCGAGGGAGTTCACGAAGCCGACCATCACGCTGCGGGGCACGAACCGCATCAGCTTGGCGACGCCGAGCGCGCCGAGGGCGATCTGGAAGACACCTGCCAGGATCACGGCGGCGACGAGATACCCGAAGCCGTGCTCGCGGTTCAGAGGCGCGATGACCAGGGCCACGGCGCCGGTCGCCGCCGAGATCATCGCGCGGCGGCCGCCGACGACGGAGATGGTCACGGCCATCGTGAAGGACGCGAACAGGCCGATCGCCGGGTCGACCCCGGCGATGATGGAGAAGGAGATCGCCTCGGGGATCAGCGCGAGCGCGACCACGAGACCGGCGAGCACCTCGGTGCGCCAGACCTTCGGGTCGGACAGCCAGCCGGGGCGCAGGTCACGCAGCCGGGCGGCAAAGGGCGATGCGGACGGGGGCAAGAGAGGTACCTGTCGTGCTCGGGCAGCGCCTGGCATCACCCGGGGCGTGCGGAAAGAGGGGCGGCCCTACCCTAACGTCACGGTCGCCGCACGGACCGAGCTGTCGTTGCGCACCATCCGGCACTATCAGGACACCGGCCTGGTCATCCCCTCCGCCCGCTCGCAGGGCGGATTCCGCCTGTACACCGAGGCCGATGTCGCCCGGCTGATGGTCGTCCGCCACCACGCTGCTTGAGCACCTCCCCGGCTCCGGGCGTCAATCGCCCGTGCCCTTCCCGATGTAGATCTCCGCGAAGGCCGCCGCGGCCGCCGGCGAGCCGAGAATCCTGCGCAGCCTGGCAGCCGCGGCGCCCGCTTTGAACGGGACACCCGACGACGGCCCGTGCAGCAGTTCCGAGAGCCACTGGGAGAACTCCTGGTACTGCCACACCTGCGGCAGGCAGGCCTCCGAGTAGCCGCTCAGGTCGCTGTCGTCCCCTTCCGCGCAGTAGGCGACGAGTGCGTCACCGAGCAGCAGCGCGTCGTGCAGCGCCAGGTTCATGCCCTTCGCGGCGATCGGAGCGACGAGGTGGGCGGCGTCGCCCGCGAGGTACAGCCGCCCGTAGGACATGGGCTCCACGACGTAGTTGTGCATGTCGAGGACGCGCTTCTCGATCAGTCGCCCCTCGGTGAGCGGCGGCGCCCCCGCCACCGACAGACGGGTGTGCAGCTCGGACCAGACACGCTCGTGGGACCAGTTCTCGGGGTCGTCGCCGGGCGGGCACTCGAGGTAGTAGCGGGTGACCTCGGGGCTACGGGCCATGTGGGCCGCGAAGCCGCGCGGATGGATACCGAAGACGACGCAGTCCGATGACGGCGGCGCCTCGGCGAGGAGAGCGAGCCAGCCGATGCCGTAGTCGTGCCGGGCGACGGTGGCCCGCTCCGTCCCCAAGTACGTACGCGTCACACCGCGCGCCCCGTCGCAGCCCGCGACGGCGTCGCAGTCGACGCGTATGCGCTCTCCCGTCGCCGGGTCCGTGTACGACACCGCGGGGTGGTCCGTGTCGATGTCGTGCAGTTCCACGTCGCGTACGCCGAAACGGATGTCGCCGCCCGCGCGGTCGGCGTAGGCGCGCACCAGGTCCGTCACCAGCAGCGGCTGGGGGTAGACGAAGTGACGGTTCCCCGACAGCTCGCCGTAGGCGAACCGGTGGCGCTCCCCCGCCCATCGGAACTCGCATTCCCCGTGTGTCTGCGCGTGCGAGAGGAGCCGGTCGGCGAGCCCCCGCTCTTCCAGGGCACGCACCGCCCACTCCTCGATGAAGCCCGCGCGGGGCCGCTGTTCGATGAACTCTCTGCTCTCCGTCTCCAGGACCACGCAGTCGACGGAGGCGGCACGCAGGATGTTGGCGACGGTGAGCCCCGCCGGTCCGGCTCCGACGACGACGATGCGAGTGCGCCGTCGCGGCGCGGAGGGCTTGGGAGTTGAGGCGAGGTCCATCCGAGAATTATGACGGGGACACGACGAGAGGAGAGACCACCCCCGACGGGGCGGAAGCCCACGGATGTGGTGCGACAATCTGCCCTGGACCACACCCTGTGCCCGGTCTCCGGCGCATGCGTCGGTCCCGTTGCGGGAGGCGCCGGTCATGGACGTCCCCGGGGCATCGGCGCCCCGGCGGACCGGCGGTGGGGAGGAGTCGACGGTGGTGGAGTGGCGATACATCGCCAAGGGTGTGCGGGTTGTTCCCGAGCCTGTGGCCACGCCTTACATATGGACGGGCGCGTACGCGGGCGCCTTCGCGCTGGTGACCGTGCTCGATCTGCTCGGTGCGCTCGACCGCACGGGGCTCGCGCTCGCGGCTCTCTCGGTGCTTGCCGCACTGCTCGGAGTGCGGGGCCGTTTCGTCGCGGCACCGGGGACGGCCCTGTTGTGCTGGATGCTGCTGAACTTCTTCGCCGCCCACCCCATCGGGGAGATCTCCTGGGCAGGGCACCGGGATCCCGAGTGGATGGGCTGTCTGTTGGCCGCGGCTCTCATCGGCACGACGGCGGGCCGCGTCCTTCACGCACGCGCCGCGTACCGCCGCATCAGCCCGTTCGACGGCACGGGCTGACTCCGGCCCAAGGCACGGCAATTCGTTTCCCGTGGCGCGGTGCTGCTTCTACTGTGGCGCGGTGACGACTCAAGTGATCATCCTCAACGGCGGTTCCAGCTCCGGGAAGTCCGGCATCGCGCGGTGTCTGCAAGCGGTTCTTCCTGACCCGTGGCTGACCTTCGGATGCGACACGCTCGTCGAGGCGATGCCCGCGTCCATGCGGAGCGCGTCGGAGGGATTCGAGGTCGCCGCGGACGGCGGGGTGAGTGTCGGCCCGGAGTTCAGGACGCTGGAGGCGGCGTGGATCGAAGGGGTCGCGACGATGGCCCGCGCCGGCGCACGGGTCATCGTGGACGAGGTCTTCCTGGGCGGCCCGGCGTCGCAGGAGCGGTGGCGGAAGTCCCTCGGCGATCTGCCGGTGCTGTGGGTCGGCGTCCGCTGTGACAGCACGGTCGCCGCGGGCCGGGAGACGGCGCGGGGCGACCGTGTCGCCGGGATGGCCGCCTCCCAGGCGGAAGTGGTCCACCACGGCGTGCGCTACGACATGGAGGTGGACACGACGGCCACCGAGTCCCTGGAGTGCGCACGAGCCATCGCCGCCCGCGCCGCCTGAGCAAGGGCCCCAGGGCACAGGCCCTAGCCCTGTTGCCGACGGTACGGGGCCAGGAACTCGGTCAGCGCGGACAGCATCGCCTCCGGTGCCTCTTCGGCGGGGTAGTGGCCGCACTCGTCGAGGACGAGACTCTCCACGTCGTCGGCGGCGAGCTTCATCGTCTCGCCGACCGAAGCGCCCAGGTTCTCCGCTCCCCCGATCGCCAGGACGGGCAGGGTAAGGCGTCGAGTGCCGCGCTTCTGGTTCTGCGCGATGGTCGTGTCGAGTGCGCGGTAGAACTCGAAGCTGGAGCGCAGGGCCTCCGGGTCGGCGGCGAGGATGTCGACGTAGTGCCGGACGGCGTGATCGGGCAGCGCCTTCGCGGCGACATGAAACAGGAGGTGCGCGCCGTGGCAGGACGGAAACAGTTCGACACCGGCGCGGCCCTTGACCAGGCCATGCGGGTGTTCTGGCAGCGCGGGTACGCGGACGCGTCGCTCGATGCGCTCGGCTCCGCCACCGGCCTCGGCCGTGGCTCCCTCTACGGCGCCTTCGGCAACAAGGACGCCCTCTTCGGTCAGTGCCTCGACCGCTACGCGTCGATCTACGGCGCCCGGTACGAGCAGGCGCTCGCGGCGCACCCCGGTGATCCGGTGCGCGCCGTCGAGGCGTTCTTCGATGTCGTCCTGGGCCGTATCGCCGACCCGTCGGTCCCCGTCGGATGTCTCATCGCCCAGTCCGCCGCGCAGTCACTGACCCTGAAGGAAGGGAACAGCGCTCAGGTGCGCGGCCTGCTCGACACGCAGCACCGGCGGGTGCGGGCGGCGCTTGCGGACTCATCGGCCGACGCCGGGACGCTCGACGAGCTCGCCACGTTCGTCGTCGCCGTCAACCAGTCGCTGGCCGTACTGAGCCGCGCCGGCACTCCGGACGCCGAGCTGCGCTCCGTGACCCGGCTCGCCTGCACCACGGTGGCGGACACGCTCGACCGGGCGACAACCGAGGAAAGCACACAAGGCTGAGCGCAGCCAATCTTTGAATTCGATCGAGCAGAATCCGTTTTTACGATCTCTCGCGGGGCAACCGGGTGTACGAGGCCATGCGGCGACGCACGGCAATTCATCACTATCGAGCCACGGCTCTAAGGAGGCCCCACATGTTGAAGGCCATCGCAGATGTTCTCCGAGCCATTGGTGGAGCCATCGCCACGGTTGTCACCCTGCCGTTCCGCGCCGTCGCACGGCTCTTCGGCGGCGCTTCGGACAGCGCCCACGGCCGCCACTGAGAGT
>NZ_JBHTSF010000052.1:0-54907 GCF_042795295.1 Streptomyces sp. NPDC056486 | reverse complement strand
CCCGGGGGCGGCCGCCTTCATATGTGTCCGTGCGATCAGGCCGTGTGCGATCAGGCCTTGCTGAGCTCCCAGAAGCGGAACACGGTCGACGCGTCGAGGCACGACTCCACGCCGTACAGGTCGTCGGAGATGACGGCGTACTGCTTGGCCTGCCAGACCGGCAGGATCGGCAGCTCGTCGGCGACGGTGTCCTGGAGCCGCGCGTAGTCGTCGTCGGTCTTGGTGCGGTCGGCCTCGGCAGCGGTGCCGGGGATGATCTTCCCGGTGATGCCGCTGTTCCGGTAGCCGTTGCCGAGGACGTTGCCCTTGCCGAAGAAGGGCTGCGTGAAGTTGTCCGGGTCCGGGTAGTCCGGCACCCAGCCCTTGACGTACACGCCGTACTTGCCGGACTTGATGTCCCGCTCGTACTGGCCGAACGGGATCGACTTCACGTCGGCGTCGAAGAGGCCGCTCGCGTTGAGCTGCTTGGCTATCGCCTTCATCTCCTGGTCGGTCGCGGGGCCGTAGCGCGAGGGCGTGGACCAGAGCGTGAGCTTGACCTTGCCGCTCAGGCCCTCCTCGCGCAGGGCGGCCGCGGCCTTGGAGCGCTGCGGGCGGGCACCGTAGGTGTCGAAGAAGGCGGTGTTGTGACCGCCGATCCCGGCCGGGACGATCGAGTACAGCGGCGTCGCCGTGTCCCGGTAGACGTCTCTGACCAGGGCGTCCCGGTCGAGCAGGTACGCCATGGCCTTGCGGACGCCCAGCTTGCCCGCGACCGGGTCCTTCATGTTGAAGACCAGGTGCTGCACCTCGGCGCTCGTGCCCTCGACGACGTCGATGTTCTGGCTCGCGCTCGAGGTGTCCTGCTCGATGTCCGCGACGTCGCCGGCGGCGAGGCCCCGGTACGCGATGTCGATCTTGTCGTCCAGGATCGCCTGCTTCAGGCCCTTCTGGTCGTCGTGGAAGAACTTGAGGGTGACGCCCTTGTTCTTCACCTTGGCGGTGCCCTTGTAGTCGGGGTTGACCGAGAACACCGCCCGATCCTTGTTGAAGGAGTCGAGCTTGTACGGTCCCGAACCCGTGGCCTGGCCGTCGCCGCGCAGCCTGTCCATGTCGTACGACGCGTGGTCGACGATGGATCCGGCGCCGGACGCGATCTTGCTGGGGAAGGTGGCGTCGGCGTACTTGAGCTTGAAGACGACCTTCTTGGCGTTCGGTGTCTCGACGCTGTCGAGCATCGGGAACATGATCGCCGGACCGGCATGGTCGTTCATCTTCATCATGCGGTCGAAGGAGTACTTGACGTCCTTCGAGGTCAACGCGTTGCCGTTGCTGAACTTCAGGCCGTCGCGCAGCGTGCACTCGAAGACCTTGGTCCCCGAGTCGGTGAAGCCGCACTCCTTGGCGGCCTCGGGCTCCGGCTCCGTGGCTCCGTTCGGGAAGCTCATCAGGGACTGGAAGACGTTGTTGAACAGGAGCCACGACCCGGGGTCGTAGCCCGACGCCGGGTCGGTGGCCAGAACGTCGTCCGACATCCCCATCACCACCGCGTCACCGTCCGCCCCTGCTCCGCCGGATTCTGTTCCGCAGCCGGTCAGCATGGCGGCGGCCAGCCCTCCCGTGAGGGGAAGGGCCAGCCACTGGTTACGCAAATTCACGAACGTGCCTTGTCGTTGATGTCAATCGGTGGAGCGAAGCCCGGCGGGGCGTGTGCCGGTGTGCGCGACGACTAGTCGCTCACACCGCGGCCGAGCTCCCACAGCTGCAGGCTCGAGGCAGAGTTGAGAGCCCACTCGACGCCCGTGATGTCGTCGCGGGCGGCGATGTACTGCTTACCCTGCCAGAGGGGAATGAACGGCACATCCTCGGCGACGATGTCCTGGATCCTCTGGATGCTCTTGGACGCGGAGAGCCGGTCCGCCTCACGGCGCGAGTTCGGGATCAGCTCGTCGATGATGGTGGGGTTCGCGTACGGCGAGTTGAGGAAGTTGTCCGTGTTGAGGAACGGCGAGACGAAGCTGTCCGGGTCGGGGAAGTCGGGGAACCAGCCCATTCCGTAGACGTCGTACGCGCCCTTCTGCTCGGCGGGGCGGAAGGTCGTCCAGCCCTCGCCCTTGATCGACACGTCGAACAGGCCACTCGCGTTGAGCTGCTTCTGCAGGACCTGGAATTCCTTCTTGGTGCCCGGGCCGTAGTGGTCCGTCGTGTAGTGCAGGGTGAGCTTCACCGGGGTGCTGATGTCGGCCTTCTGCAGCAGGTTGCGGGCCTTGGCCGTGCTCGGGTTGCCGTACTTGTTGAAGAACGAGTTGGTGTGCCCCACGACCGTGGCCGGCACCAGGGAGTAGAGCGGCTCGGCCGCGTCGCCGTAGACGCCGGCAGCGAGGGCGCCGCGGTCGACGACCTGTGCCATGGCCTGGCGGACCGCCTTGGACTTGACGGTGGTGGCTTCCGTGTTGAAGCCGAGGTAGCGGATCTCGAGGCCCGGCGTCTCGACCAGGTCGATGTTGTTGCCCGGGTTCTCGTCGAGCTGCTTGATCTGCTCCGGCGACATGGTGCGCGTCATCATGTCGATGTCGCCGTCCTTGAGGGCCTTGCCCATGGCCTCGGTGGAGGCGTAGTCGCGCAGCTCGATCTTGTCGCTCTTGAGCTTGTACGCACCCTTGTAGTTGGGGTTCTTGGAGAACACCGTCTTGACGAGCGTGTTGCCCTTGACCTCTTGCTTGGCGGTGTAGGGGCCCGAACCGTCGATGTCGAAGCCGGGGCGCAGCTTCTTCTTCTCGTAGTGCTCCGAGCTGACGACGCCCGCGACGGGCGTGGCCAGCTTGTACGGGAAGGTCGCGTCGGCGCTCTTGAGGTGGAAGACGATGCCCCTGTCGCCCCGGGTCTCGATCGCGTCGACATTGGCCATCAGGCTGGAGGAGCCGGTGGAGTCCTTGATCTTCATGTCCCGCACCCGCTCGATGGAGAACTTCACATCGGTTGCGGTCAGCGGCTTGCCGTCGGCGAACTTCAGGCCCTTGCGCAGCGTGCACTCGTAGCGCTCGTTGCCGGTGTCGGTGAAACCGCACTTCTGGGCGGCGTCGGGCTCCGGCTCTCCGTCGCCGCGCGGCGACGCCATCAGCGTCTGGAACGTCTGGCGCAGGATGTTCCAGGAGCCCGCGTCATAGGCGAACGCCGGGTCGAAGGGGGCCGGCACCTCGGGTGAGGTGGAGAACACGTCCGTGGTGCCGACAGCAATCGCGTCGTCTCCCCCACCGTCGCCCGCCCCGCCGCACGCCGCGAGCGCGGGAGCGAGCAGACCTACCAAGGCAGGCAGCACCAAAGTCTTACGGTTCATGCTCGACGTTCTCCAGAGCTGTTGGTCCCGTGCGGACCGACAACGAGGGGTGGGGTCAGTCGGACCGTGGGGTGTGGCGATGTTCTCGCGAAGACATTAGTCCGCACCGCCAGGAGGGCCGGAAGGTACCGGAGTTGCCCCTCAATCACGCAGCGAAACCAGGCGCGGACACACCGATAACCCGACTCGGGAAGGTTTCGTGAGGTTCCCCTCAATCGGGACACAACACCTCTCCACAACTCGCGCAAATCGACGCGCGTGCACAGCCGCGATCGACTGTCGACCCCCCACCAAGTGGGAAAGGTCACACCTTCAACCGCTCAGCACTTTCCGGCCATCAGGCCTTGCAGGAAAGGCAGGTTGACGTGTTCGAGGGAGGGGACGACGGTCCTGCCGGACGCCGCCGCGATAGGTGCGACGGACGGCACGGCCACCACTCGGCAGCCCGCGGCCTCGGCCGCCGCGACGCCGGTCGCGGTGTCCTCGATGACGGCACATCTGGCCGGTTCTGCCCCAACCCCCGCCGCCGCGAGGAGGTAGGGATCGGGGTGCGGCTTGGTCCGGGTCACCTCGTCGCCCGCGATGGTCAGCGTGAAGTGGTGGGATCCGATCGAGTCGAGCACGCGGTCGATGATGCGCCGGTGCGACGCGGAGACCAGCGCCATCGGAACCTCGTGCGCGGCGAGTTCGGCAAGCAGCCTGGCGGCTCCCGGCATCATCGGCAGGGCGCGGCCGATGCGGTCCTCGAAGCCGTCGTTGAGCAGCACGGTCAGCTCGGGCACCGTGATGTCGGCGCCGGTGGACGCGATGAGGAAGCCGGCGCTGCGCGTCATGGGGCCGCCGACGACCACGTCGCGCCAGGCCTCGTCGAGCGTGTGTCCGAGTGCGGCGAATACCGCGACCTCGGCGTCCCACCAGAACCCCTCGGTGTCCACGAGTGTGCCGTCCATGTCGAGGAGCACCGCCTGCAGGTCGGAGCCTTCGGCCGTTCGGGTATCGAGCGCGGGAACCGTACTGGTCATTCGGGCACACCTCCATGAGGGACGAGAAGGCCGGTTGCTCCCTTTCGACGGGTGAGCAACCGGCCTGCACTGGACCGACAAGTGTACGACTTGCCCGCTTAGCGCGCGTTGAAGTATTTGGCCTCAGGGTGGTGGATGACGATCGCGTCCGTGGACTGCTCCGGGTGGAGCTGGAACTCCTCGGAGAGCTGCACTCCGATCCGCTCCGGCTCCAGGAGCTCGGCGATCTTCGCGCGGTCCTCGAGGTCGGGGCAGGCGCCGTAGCCGAGGGAGAAGCGCGCGCCGCGGTACTTCAGGTCGAACATGTCCTCGACGGCGTCGGGGTCCTCACCGCCGAAGCCGAGTTCGGCGCGCACGCGCGCGTGCCAGTACTCGGCGAGTGCCTCGGCCAACTGCACGGACAGGCCGTGCAGTTCGAGGTAGTCGCGGTAGGAGTCGGCCTCGAAGAGCTTCGCGGTGGCCTCGCCGATCTTCGAGCCGACGGTGACGACCTGGAGGCCGACCACGTCCCGCTCGCCGGACTCCTCCGGGCGGAAGAAGTCCGCCAGGCACAGGCGCCGGCCGCGGCGCTGGCGCGGGAAGCTGAAGCGGGTGCGCTCGTTGCCCTCGTCGTCCAGGATGATCAGGTCGTCGCCCTTGGAGACACAGGGGAAGTAGCCGTAGACGACGGCCGCCTCCAGCATGTTCTTCGTGTGCAGCTCATCGAGCCAGCCGCGCAGGTGGGGGCGTCCCTCCGTCTCGACGAGCTCCTCGTAGGTGGGCCCGTCGCCCTTGCGGGCCTGCTTGAGGCCCCACTGGCCCTTGAACAGGGCGCCCTCGTCCAGCCAGGAGGCGTACTCCTTGAGCTGGATGCCCTTGACGACGCGGGTGCCCCAGAACGGCGGGGTGGGCACGGGATTGTCGACGGAGGTGTCCGAGCGGGCGGGACCCTCGTCCTCGGAGACCTCTAGGACTGGAGTGTCCCTCTTGGCCACGCGGCGCTGCTTCAGCTCGGGCAGCGTGGCGCCGGGGACGCCGCGCTTGACCGCGATGAGGGCGTCCATCAGGCGCAGGCCCTCGAACGCGTCGCGGGCGTAGCGGACCTCGCCCTCGTAGATCTCGTGGAGGTCCTGCTCGACGTAGGCACGGGTGAGCGCGGCACCGCCCAGGATGACGGGGAAGTCCGCGGCCATCTTGCGCTGGTTGAGCTCCTCCAGGTTCTCCTTCATGATCACGGTCGACTTCACCAGGAGACCCGACATGCCGATCACATCCGCGCGGTGCTCGGCGGCGGCGTCCAGGATGGCGGCGACCGGCTGCTTGATGCCGAGGTTGACCACGTTGTAGCCGTTGTTGGACAGGATGATGTCGACGAGGTTCTTGCCGATGTCGTGGACGTCGCCGCGCACGGTGGCCAAGACGATGGTGCCCTTGCCCTCGGAGTCCGACTTCTCCATGTGCGGTTCCAGGTGGGCGACCGCGGTCTTCATCACCTCGGCGGACTGCAGCACGAAGGGCAGCTGCATCTGGCCGGAACCGAACAGCTCGCCGACGACCTTCATGCCCTCCAGGAGGGTGTCGTTGACGATGTCGAGCGCCGGGCGGGACCCAAGCGCCTCGTCCAGGTCGGCCTCCAGGCCCTTCTTCTCGCCGTCGATGATGCGGCGCTGCAGGCGCTCGTCAAGCGGCAGGGCGAGAAGCTCCTCGGCCTTGCCCTCCTTCATCGACTTCATGTTGACGCCCTCGAAGAGCTCCATGAGCTTCTGCAGGGGGTCATAGCCCTCTTCGCGGCGGTCGTAGATCAGGTCGTGGGCGGCCTTGACCTGCTCCTCCTCCAGGCGCGCGATGGGCAGGATCTTGGAGGCGTGCACGATCGCCGAGTCCAGGCCCGCCTTGACGCACTCGTCGAGGAAGACGGAGTTCAGCACGACACGGGCGGCCGGGTTGAGGCCGAAGGAGATGTTCGACAACCCCAGGGTGGTCTGCACGTCCGGGTGGCGGCGCTTGAGCTCGCGGATCGCCTCGATGGTGGCGATGCCGTCCTTGCGGGACTCTTCCTGGCCGGTGCAGATGGTGAAGGTCAGGGCGTCGATGAGGATGTCCGACTCGTGGATGCCCCAGTTGCCCGTCAGGTCGTCGATGAGGCGCTCGGCGATGGCGACCTTGTGCTCGACGGTGCGGGCCTGGCCCTCCTCGTCGATGGTCAGCGCGATCAGCGCGGCGCCGTGCTCCCTGGCCAGCTCGGTGACCTTCGCGAAGCGCGACTCGGGGCCGTCGCCGTCCTCGTAGTTGACGGAGTTGATGACGGCACGGCCGCCCAGCTTTTCCAGACCGGCCTGCAGAACGGGCAGCTCGGTGGAGTCCAGGACGATGGGCAGGGTGGAGGCGGTGGCGAAGCGGCCCGCGAGCTCGGCCATGTCCTTGACGCCGTCGCGGCCCACGTAGTCGACGCACAGGTCGAGCATGTGGGCGCCTTCGCGGATCTGGTCGCGGGCCATCTCCACACAGTCGTCCCAGCGGCCCTCCAGCATGGCCTCACGGAACTTCTTCGAGCCGTTGGCGTTCGTGCGCTCGCCGATCGCCATGTACGCGGTGTCCTGGCGGAAGGGCACGGTCTGGTAGAGCGAGGCGGCGCCGGGCTCGGGGTGCGGCTCACGGCGGACCGTCTCGACGCCGCGGACACGCTCGACGACCTGGCGCAGGTGCTCGGGGGTCGTGCCGCAGCAGCCGCCGACCAGGGAGAGACCGTACTCGCGTACGAAGGTCTCCTGGGCGTCGGCCAGCTCCGCCTCGGTCAGCGGGTAGTGGGCGCCGTTCTTGCCAAGGACCGGCAGGCCCGCGTTGGGCATGCAGGAGATCGGGACGCGCGAGTGGCGGGCGAGATAGCGCAGGTGCTCGCTCATCTCGGCCGGGCCCGTGGCGCAGTTCAGGCCGATCATGTCGATGCCCAGCGGCTCCAGGGCGGTCAGCGCGGCACCGATCTCCGAGCCGAGCAGCATCGTGCCGGTCGTCTCGACGGTGACCGAGCAGATCAGCGGCAGGTTCGCACCGGTGGCGTCCAGTGCGCGGCGGGCACCCAGGATCGCGGACTTGGTCTGAAGGAGGTCCTGGGTGGTCTCCACCAGGAGGGCGTCGGCGCCGCCCGCGATCATGCCTTCGGCGTTGGTCTGATAGGCGTCGCGCAGCACGGGGTACGGGGCGTGGCCCAGGGTCGGCAGCTTCGTGCCGGGACCCATCGAGCCCAGGACCCAGCGCTGCTGACCGGTGGAGAGGGTGAACTCGTCGGCGACCTCGCGGGCGATGCGGGCGCCCGCCTCGGAGAGCTCGAAGTTCCGCTCGGGGATGTCGTACTCGCTCAAGGCCGCGAAGTTCGTGCCGAACGTGTTCGTCTCCACGCAGTCGACACCGACCGCGAAGTACTCCTCATGGACCGAGCGGACGATGTCCGGGCGGGTCACGTTCAGGATCTCGTTACAGCCCTCGAGGTTCTGGAAGTCCTCAAGGGTGGGGTCCTGCGCCTGCAGCATCGTGCCCATCGCACCGTCGGCCACCACCACACGGGTGGCGAGGGCTTCGCGAAGGGCGTCGGCCCGGGTTCCGTTCGAGGAACCGGACGAGGGGGTAGGCAACGAGGCCATGAAAGAGCTCCCTGAGGTGCGACGGCTGTCGGCTTTGCGCTTCGGTGGAAGGCGCACCCGGTCAGGGTAGCCGGACGAAGGTCCAGAGCGTTGGAGTGTTCACGGTCCGGACGCCCGGCGGCCCGGCCCATTACAGGGGTGTGGCCCGGAGGCCCGGCGGAAAACGGCGGGGAACGGCGGGAAGCGTGCGAGAACCTACGACAAACACGGCCTGCCGCTCTGTCGCGGGAGGTCGGCAACGACCGATAGTGTTCAGCATTGTCGAACGTGGAGTCAGAGGGGACGGAGGAAGGGGCTGCGATGGCACGGAACATCCAGTCACTCGAGCGGGCGGCCGCGATGCTGCGACTGCTCGCGGGCGGAGAGCGGCGGCTCGGCCTCTCGGAGATCGCGTCCGCCCTTGGCCTCGCCAAGGGCACGGCTCACGGCATTCTGCGCACGTTGCAGGCCGAGGGCTTCGTCGAGCAGGAGTCCGCGTCGGGCCGCTATCAGCTCGGCGCCGAGCTCCTGCGCCTGGGCAACAGCTATCTGGACGTGCACGAGCTGCGGGCCCGCGCCCTGGTGTGGACCGACGACCTGGCCCGCTCGAGCGGCGAGAGCGTCTACCTCGGCGTCCTGCACCAGCAGGGCGTCCTGATCGTGCACCACGTCTTCAGGCCCGACGACAGCCGCCAGGTCCTTGAGGTGGGGGCGATGCACCCGCTGCACTCCACGGCCCTGGGCAAGGTGCTCGCCGCCTACGACCCCGTGGCGCACAGCGAGGCCGCGGAAGCCGACTGGCAGAGCTTCACCTCGCGCACCGTCGTGGACCCCGACGGCTTCGAGGGCGTCCTCGACGTGACCCGCGCGCGCGGGTACGCCGCCGACGTCGAGGAGACGTGGGAGGGCGTCGCCTCCGTGGCCGCCCCCATTCACGACCGGCGCCGCATGCCGGTCGGCGCGGTCGGTATCACCGGAGCGGTAGAGCGCGTCCAGAGGGACGGGGAACTGCGCCCCGATCTGATCGCGGCCGTACGGGACTGCGCCCGCGCCGTGTCGCGGGACCTGGGCGCCGGGCGCTTCTAGCGTTCCCCGCGCCCTTTGCGGGGCGTGCCCCCCGCCGCTCAACATGCAGGGGACACCCTTCCGCGCGATCATCGTGTGACGGTGTTTCGCCCCGTGGTGACCCCTGCCGCGACCGATAACCCGGAACGATCAATAACGATCGTGTTTTCAATTACAGAGCTCTTGACGGGCAAGTAACCCCGGGGTGAGACTCGCGTCCATCGGTCGGCATTGTCGAACACCTACCGGCATTAAGCGTTAGAGTGTGACAAGGCCAAGGGCCGGCAGGACCTCACCTGAGGTCGCGGACCACCGGAGGGACCCGGGGTTCGCCTTCCCCTGGACGAAGGACAAAGGAGTCGCGGGTGTCCAGCTCCGACATCTTCATCGGCGAGACCATCGGTACCGCCATTCTCGTACTGCTCGGCGGCGGTGTCTGCGCCGCCGTCACGCTCAAGGCCTCCAAGGCCAAGGACGCCGGCTGGCTCGCGATCACCTTCGGGTGGGGCTTCGCGGTGCTCACCGGCGCCTATCTGGCGGGTGGCGTGTCAGGCGCCCACCTCAACCCGGCGGTCACCCTCGGCCTCGCCATCGAGGGCGGCACGAAGTGGAGCGATGTTCCGCTCTACTTCGCCTCTCAGCTGCTCGGCGCGATCATCGGCGCCGTCCTGGTCTGGCTCGCCTACCTGGGCCAGTTCAAGGCCCACCTGACCGACCCGGAGATCCTCGCGGCACAGCCGATGGAGGAGGGCCTCGTCGACCAGAAGGCCGCGCCCAAGGCCGGTCCGGTGCTCGGTGTCTTCACCACGGGACCCGAGATCCGCAACTACGCGCAGAACGTGCTCACCGAGATCATCGCGACGGTCGTACTGGTCCTCGCGATCCTCACCCAGGGCCTGAACGACGGCGGCAACGGCCTCGGCACGCTCGGCGCGCTGATCACCGCCCTCGTCGTGGTGAGCATCGGCCTCTCGCTCGGTGGCCCCACCGGCTACGCGATCAACCCGGTCCGTGACCTGGGTCCGCGCATCGTGCACTCCCTCCTCCCGCTGCCGAACAAGGGCAGCTCGGACTGGGCGTACGCATGGGTGCCGATCGCCGGTCCGCTGATCGGCGGAGCCATCGCGGGCGGCATCTACAACCTCGCGTTCAAGTAGGGGCGCGAGCGCTGCCGATGACCGCCTGAGAAAGACCGCCGAGAGCAAAGAAGAGCAGGAGTACACCGTGAGCACCGACGCACACACCGCAGGCCCCTTCATCGCGGCCATCGACCAGGGCACCACTTCGAGCCGCTGCATCGTCTTCGACAAGGACGGCCGGATCGTCTCGGTCGACCAGAAGGAGCACGAGCAGATCTTCCCGAAGCCGGGCTGGGTCGAGCACGACGCGAGCGAGATCTGGACGAACGTCCAGGAGGTCGTCGCGAGCGCCATCTCCAAGGCGGGGATCACCCACGAGGACATCAAGGCGATCGGCATCACCAACCAGCGTGAGACCACGCTGCTCTGGGACAAGAACACCGGCGAGCCGGTGCACAACGCCATCGTCTGGCAGGACACCCGTACCGACACCCTGTGCAAGGAGCTCGGCCGCAACGTCGGCCAGGACCGCTTCCGCCGTCAGACGGGCCTGCCGCTCGCCAGCTACTTCGCCGGGCCGAAGGCCCGCTGGCTGCTCGACAACGTCGACGGTCTGCGCGAGCGCGCCGAGGCGGGCGACATCCTCTTCGGCACCATGGACTCCTGGGTCATCTGGAACCTGACGGGCGGTGTCAACGGCGGCAAGCACGTCACCGACGTCACCAACGCGTCGCGCACCATGCTGATGAACCTGCACACCATGCAGTGGGACGAGTCGATCGCCGAGTCCATCGGCGTCCCGATGGCGATGCTCCCCGAGATCCGTTCCTCCGCCGAGGTCTACGGCGAGGTCACCGGCGGCAAGCTCGGCGACGTCCTGCCCGGCACCCCCGTCGCCTCCGCGCTCGGCGACCAGCAGGCCGCCCTCTTCGGCCAGACCTGTTTCGCCAAGGGCGAGGCCAAGTCGACGTACGGCACCGGCACCTTCATGCTGATGAACACCGGTGAGTCGGCCATCAACTCCTACTCGGGCCTGCTGACCACCGTCGGCTACCAGATCGGCGACCAGAAGCCGGTCTACGCGCTCGAGGGTTCCATCGCGGTCACCGGTTCGCTCGTGCAGTGGATGCGCGACCAGATGGGCCTGATCAACTCCGCCGCCGAGATCGAGACGCTCGCGTCGTCGGTCGAGGACAACGGCGGCGCCTACTTCGTACCGGCCTTCTCCGGCCTCTTCGCCCCGTACTGGCGTTCCGACGCCCGCGGTGTGATCACCGGTCTCACCCGGTACGTCACCAAGGCGCACATCGCGCGCGCCGTCCTGGAGGCCACGGCCTGGCAGACCCGTGAGATCACCGACGCCATGACGAAGGACTCCGGCGTCGAGCTCACGGCCCTCAAGGTCGACGGCGGCATGACCTCCAACAACCTGCTGATGCAGACGCTCTCGAACTTCCTCGACGCACCGGTGGTGCGCCCGATGGTGGCCGAGACGACCTGCCTCGGCGCCGCCTACGCCGCCGGTCTCGCCGTCGGCTTCTGGTCCGGCACCGACGAGCTGCGCGCCAACTGGCGCCGCGCGGCGGAGTGGACACCCAGCATGGACGCGGACACCCGTGCCCGTGAGTACAAGAGCTGGCTCAAGGCCGTCGAGCGGTCCATGGGTTGGCTCGATGAGAGTGGCGAGGAGTAATCAACATGACCACCCTGCAGAGCGTCCCTGCCCTCGGGACGCATCCGGCTGCCGGTTCCAACCCGAGCCGCGCCGAGACCCGGGAGCAGCTTTCCAAGGCGACGTACGACCTCCTGGTGATCGGTGGCGGAATCCTGGGCATCTCCACCGCCTGGCATGCCGCGCAGTCGGGCCTGCGGGTGGCCCTGGTGGACGCCGGTGACTTCGCCGGCGCCACCTCCTCCGCCTCCTCCAAGCTGCTCCACGGCGGTCTGCGCTACCTGCAGACCGGTGCGGTGAAGCTGGTCGCGGAGAACCACTTCGAGCGTCGCGCGGTGTCGCGTCAGGTGGCCCCCCACCTGGCGAACCCGCTCACCTTCTACCTGCCCGTCTACAAGGGCGGCCCGCACGGCGCCGCCAAGCTGGGCGCGGGCGTCTTCGCGTACAGCGCGCTCTCCGCGTTCGGCGACGGCGTCGGCCACCTGCTCTCGCCCTCCAAGGCCGCGCAGGACGTGCCGGAGCTGCGCACGGACAACCTGAAGGCCGTGGCCGTGTACGGCGACGACCAGATGAACGACTCCCGCATGGCCCTGATGACGGTCCGCGCGGCCGTCGAGGCCGGTGCAGTGGTCCTCAACCACGCCGAGGTCACGGGCCTGCGCTTCACCAAGGGCCGGGTCACGGGCGCGGAGCTCAAGGACCGCATGAGCGGCGACGAGTTCGGCGTGAACGCCCGCCTCGTGCTCAACGCCACGGGCCCCTGGGTCGACCACCTGCGCAAGATGGAGAACCCGGACGCGGCGCCCTCCATCCGCCTCTCCAAGGGCGCGCACCTGGTCCTCAAGCGCACCGCCCCCTGGAAGGCCGCACTGGCCACGCCGATCGACAAGTACCGCATCACCTTCGCCCTGCCGTGGGAGGACATGCTCCTTCTCGGCACGACGGACGAGGAGTTCGAGGGCGACCCGGCGGACGTCAGCGTCACCGAGGCCGACACCGCGCAGATCCTGGACGAGGCCGCGTTCTCCATCCGCGACCAGCAGCTGTCCCGCGATCTGATCACCTACTCCTTCGCGGGCCTGCGCGTCCTGCCCGGCGGCCCCGGCGACACGTCGAAGGCCAAGCGCGAGACGGTCGTCACCGAGGGAGCGCGCGGCATGCTCTCCGTCGCGGGCGGCAAGTGGACGACCTTCCGCCACATCGGCCGTACGGTGATGAAGAAGCTGGAGTCGCTGCCGGGCCACCCGCTCGGCGACGACTACGAGCCGATCTCGCAGCTCCAGAAGCGGCTTCCGCTGCCCGGCATCGCCAACCCGCGTGCGGTCGCGCACCGTCTGCTCGTCGACGGCCCGGCGCCCGGCCCGCGGATGTCCGCCGACACCGCCAAGCACCTGGCGACGCACTACGGCTCGCTCTCCTTCGACATCGCCCGTCTGGCGAACGAGAACCCGGAGCTCGCCGAGCGCGTCTCGCCGGACGCCCCGGAGATCTGGGCGCAGGTCGTCTACGCCCGTGACCACGAGTGGGCAGAGACGGCGGACGACGTCCTGCGCCGCCGTACGACGCTGACGATCCGCGGCCTCGCCACGGACGAGGTCCGCGGCAAGGTCCAGGACGTGCTCGACGGCAAGTAGGCACCGGCTGTAAGTACTGGCTGGTCGAAGGGGCGGCTCCCTCTCTTTGGGGGGCCGCCCCTTCGGCGTACCCGGCAGGGCCGCCACACCGCGTACATACGCGTGCAATACGGCACGGGGAGAGTAGGAGGATGCCTCCGGTTCCTCTCTCAGTACTCGATCTGGTCCCCGTAAGCTCCGGCTCCGACGCTCCGACGGCGCTGCGCAACACCGTAGAACTGGCCCGGGCGGCCGAGGATTTCGGCTACCGCCGCTACTGGCTTGCCGAGCACCACCTCAATCCCGGTGTCGCGGGTTCGGCGCCCGCCCTGGTGATCCAGGCGGTGGCGCAGGCGACGCGGGAGATCCGGGTGGGCTCAGGGGCGGTGCTGCTCGGGCATCAGACTCCGCTGTCGGTCGTGGAGCAGTTCGGGATTCTGGACGCGCTGTATCCGGGGCGGATCGATCTGGGGCTCGGCAGGTCCGGACGTCCGCGCTCCAAGGCGGCCGCCTCCGGAGGATCCGGGGTCCCCGCGGGCCTCGCCCGGCTGCTCCGATCTCCGCGCTTCCAGCTGCAGTTCAAGCTGCTCCAGCAGCCGGGCGCGCAGACTCCGGCGTACGACGAGCAGGTCGGCGACATCCTGGCGCTCTTCGGCGGTACGTACCGCGGCGACGACGGCACCGAGGCACACGCGATACCGGGCGACGGCGCCGACGTCGACGTGTGGGTCCTGGGCAGCAGCGCGGGCGAGAGCGCCGAGGTCGCGGGTGCGCGGGGGCTGCCGTTCGGGGCGAACTACCACGTCAGTCCGGGCACGGTGGTCGAGGCGGTGAACGCCTACCGTGCCGCGTTCCGCCCCTCGGCGGCGCTCTCCGATCCATACGTGCTTGTGTCCGCCGATGCCGTGGTCGGGCCAGACGACGAGTCGGCGCGGCGGCTCGCGGCCGGGTACGCGCCATGGGTGCGGTCCATCCGCAGGGCGGAGGGTGCGATCACGTTCCCCACGCCCGAGGAGGCGGACCGCCTCGAATGGACCGAAGAGGACCGGGAGTTGGTGGCCGACCGCGTCGACACGCAGTTCGTGGGCGGCCCCGAGACGGTGACGGAAGGTCTTGCCGAACTCCAACAGGCCACCGGTGCGGACGAGTTGCTCATCACCACCATCACGCACGACCACGCGGACCGGGTGCGGTCGTACGAGCTGCTCGCGCAGGCCTGGCAGAAGCAGAGCTGACAGAAGCAGGCCTGGCAGAAGCAGAGCTGATCCCACCGCGGCACGGTTCACCGCAGCACAGTTCACCGCGGCACGATTCACGAAAGAGGGCACCATGAAGTTCCAGGTCCTGTCGATCATCGGCCACGCCCCGCACCCGCTGACCGGTCACCTCCCCACGTCCGCCGACCGGTTGGCCGACGTGATCGAGGTCGGCGTGGCCGCCGAGCGGCTCGGCTACGACGCGTACGCCGTGGGAGAGCGGCACGCGGGCGCCTTCCTGTCGTCGAGCCCCACCGTCGTGCTCGGCGCGCTCGCCGCACGGACCACCCGGATCAAGCTGCTCACCGGCGTCACCGTCGTGGCGATCCTCGACCCGGTCCGGGTCGCCGAGGACTACGCGACGCTCGATCAGATCTCGCGCGGCCGGATCGAGTTGGTGATCGGCAAGGGCGCGGAGGCCGGTCACTTCGATCTCTTCGGGCTCGACGAGGAACGGCAGTGGGATCTGCAGAAGGAGAAGTACGAGCTGCTCCGCCGCCTGTGGAGCGAGGAGAACGTCGACTGGGAGGGCGAGTTCAGGCCCGCCCTGAAGGACGTGACGACGGTGCCGCGCCCGTACGCGGGCCTGCCGCGCATCTGGCACGGCTCGGCGACCTCCCTCAACTCCCCCGATCTGGCGGCCAAGCACGGGGATCCGCTCTTCACCGCCAACGCCATCCAGCCGCGTGCCGCGTACGCGAAGCTGATCGCGCACTACCGCGAGCGGTTCGAGGAGTACGGGCACGACCCGGCGCGCGCCCGGGTGGCGGCGGGCTCCGGCGGACTGCTGATCGCGGACTCGGCGGAGCAGGCGGCCTCGCGCTACCGCGAGCTGTACGAGGCGAAGGTGCGCCAGACCTTCAAGCCGCATCTGGAGGGAAAGGCGGGCTACAACACCCCCTTCCGCACCATCGAGGACGCGATCGCCGACGGGCCGCAGCTCATCGGCTCGCCGCAGCAGATCATCGACAAGATCCTCGGCTACCACGAGGTGTACGGGCACGACCTGCAGTCCATCACCGTGGACGGCTTCGGCCTGGAGCGTGGCGAGCAGATCGAGACGCTGCAGCGGTTCGCCGAGGAGGTCGCGCCGGTGGTCCGCAGGGCCGCGCCGTCCACGCTGTGGGACGCCGTGTGAGCGCGGCTGACGTCGGCTGACCTGGGAGTTACCATCCCCCCGTACCCACCTTGTCCCCTTCTGGAGCGAGCCATGACCCTCCTGACGACCTGGCCGGAGTCCGGCACCGAGACCGTCGTACGCCGCACCGCGAACCCGGCCGAGATCGCCGCCGCGCTCGCCCCCATAGGCGTGCGCTACGAGCAGTGGCCGGTGCGCGAGGACGTGCCCGCCGACGCCGACAGCGACACCGTCTTCGCCGCGTACCGCACGGAGATCGACAAGCTCAACGCCGAGGAGGGCTTCCAGACGGTCGACGTGGTCGCGCTGCACCCTAGCGACGACCCCGAGTGGCCCGAGAAGGCGAAGGCGGCCCGGCAGAAGTTCCTCGCCGAGCACACGCACGACGACGATGACGAGGTGCGGTTCTTCGTCGCGGGCGCCGGGATCTTCTATCTGCACGTGGCCGGCGAAGTGCACGCCGTCTACTGCGAGAAGGGCGATCTGCTCGGGGTGCCGCGCGGCACGACGCACTGGTTCGACATGGGCACGTCCCCCGCGTTCACGGCGATCCGCTTCTTCCACGAGGAGGACGGCTGGATCGGCACGTTCACGGGCAGCCCGATCGCGGACCGCTTCCCGGACTTCGACGCGATCCACGCGGGATACGCCGCGTGACTTCGGGTTCGGGTTTGAGTGCAGGAATCGACGCGGACGCTGTGGACGCTGTCGTGCTCGACATCGAGGGCACCACGAGCGCCACGGGGTTCGTGGTGGATGTGCTGTATCCCTACGCGCGCGAGCGCTTCGGGACGCTGCTCGCCTCGCGGGGCGGGGAGCCGGAGGTGGCGCGGGCCGTCGCCCAGGTGCGGGAACTGGCCGGTGAGCCGGATGCGGACGCCGGGCGGGTGGAGAAGATCCTCGGCGAATGGGTCGACGCCGACCGTAAGGCGACGCCCCTGAAGACGCTCCAGGGCATCCTCTGGGCGGAGGGCTTCGCGCGGGGCGAGCTTGTCTCGCACTTCTACCCCGAGGTGATCGACGTGCTGCGCGGCTGGGCGGCGGACGGGGTACGCCTCTACGTGTACTCGTCCGGGTCCGTCGGGGCGCAGCGGGCATGGTTCACGTACTCGCCCGAGGGTTCCCTGATGGACCTCGTGAGCGGCTTCTACGACACCGAGAACGCGGGCCCCAAGCAGGAGGCGGGGTCCTACCGCGCGATTTCGGCCGCTGTCGGAGTGGACCCCGGCCGCACGCTCTTCCTCTCCGACCGGCTCGGGGAGCTGGACGCGGCGCGGGACGCCGGGTGGCTGACCGTGGGTGTACGTCGGGCCGGGGAGCCGTACTTCGCCGCCGGGGTGGGCGGGCATGCGGAGGTTTCGGCCTTCGATGAGATCAGCGTTGCTAGGAGCGTTCGGTGAGCGAGACCACTACTGTTCTTGACCTGGAGGAGGCGGGAGCCGTCCTCGCCGCCGAGGCCGCGCGCTTCGCTTCGTTCGGATGGATGCGGGGCACGTCCGGCAACCTGTCCGTGGTCCTCTCGCGTACGCCGCTTCAGCTCGCGGTGACGGCGAGCGGGCGCGACAAGGGTGAACTCACCTCTGCGGACGTGGTGTTGACGGACGCCTCCGGTGCGGCGCTGGGCGCGGGGCGGCCTTCGGCGGAGGCGGCGCTGCATGCGCGGGTCGCTGCGCTCACCGGGGCCGGGGCCGTGGTGCACGTCCACACGGTGGCGTCGGTGGCCATGGGGCATCGGCTGCCCGGCGGTATTCCCTTCCGCGATCTGGAGATGCTGAAGGGGCTTGGGCATGCGACACATGAGGTTGCCGTGACGCTGCCGGTGATTGCCAACAGCCAGGACATGGTGGTCCTGGGGGATCGTCTTGAGGCAGCGCTCTCGCCCGGGATGCCGGCGGTGGTTGTCGCCGGGCACGGGCTGTACGTGTGGGGGGCGGATGCCCGGGAGGCGCGGCATCGCACGGAGGTCGTGGAGTGGTTGCTGGAGCTGGAGCTGACGCGGGGCTGACCCTGCGGGGCTTCCCCCAATCCCGCCCTTTCCCGGCTGTATCTATTGGCGGCTTCGCCGCGCAGGGGCTCCGCCCCAGACCCCGGTCCTCAAACGCCGGACGGCTGAAAGATTCTCAGCCCGTCCGGCGATTGAGGGCGGGGTCGGGGAAATGAACTGCCTCTAGCTCAGCCCCACCACCGGCAACTCCCCCGCCCCCACCTCCAGCACGCCCCGCTCCGTCACAAGCCCCGTCACCAGAGAACCCGGCGTCACGTCGAAGGCGGGGTTATGGCCCCGCGACCCGACCGGCGCGGTCCGTACCCCGGCCCACTCCAGGACCTCCTCCTCGCCCCGCAGTTCGATGTGGATGTCGGAACCCGTCGCCGTGGCGAGATCCACCGTCGTCGTGGGCGCGGCCACCATGAACGGGATCCCCGCGTACGCGCACGCGAGCGCGATCCCCACGGTGCCCACCTTGTTCGCCGTGTCGCCGTTCGCGGCGATCCGGTCGGCGCCGACGATCGCCGCGTCCACCTCGCCCCGCAGGATCGTGCCCGCGGCCGCCCCGTCCGCCTGGACGAAGTGCGGTATGCCCTCCTGCACCAGCTCCCACGCGGTGAGCCGCGCGCCTTGGAGCAGGGGGCGCGTCTCATCGGCGTACACGGTCTCCAGACGCCCACGGCCGTGCAGTTCGCGTATGACACCCAGCGCCGTGCCCCAGCCCGCCGTGGCGAGCGCACCCGTGTTGCAGTGGGTGAGGATCCGCAGCGGCCGGTCCACGGGCACGCGCTTGAGGAGCCAGTCCGCCCCGAACGCGCCCATCGCGTGGTTGGCCTCCAGGTCCTCCCGCACGATCGCGTCCGCCTCCGCGAGCACCGCGGCAAGGCCCGCGTCGATGAGCGGGGCGACCCGGTCCACGCACACCATCAGGTTCACCGCGGTGGGCCGCGCCGCACGCACCCGCGCGACCTCCGCGTCGAGGCGTGCGCGGTCCCAGCCCTCGCGCTCGCCCTGCGCCATCGCGAGGGCGACGCCGTAGCCGCCGGCCGCACCGATCGCGGGAGCGCCACGGACCACCAAGCGCACGATCGCGTCGATCAGCTCGTCGACGGTCGTGACGTCGAGACGCTCCAAGGCGTGCGGGAGCGCCGTCTGATCGATGAGGGAGAGGGACGGCGCGCCGCCCTCCGCGACCGCCGTCCACGTGACGGCGCGCAGGTCCTGGCTGCTCATGTGCTTGCTCAACTCCGGGAGAATAGGGGCGTTTGCGGCCATGCGGGGAGGGGGTGCCGTCACCGTACCTGACCTGCTCGAACCATATTTCGAGACGTTCGTGCAGCTGTCCGAAATCCGGTGTTACCCTCACCGCCACCCAGGACGGATCGACCCACGGTGCGAGGAGGACGGCCATGAAGACCCAGCGGACCGCCGGCTCCATGCGCTGCCCCGCCGTGACCGACAGCCGCCGAATGTGCCGCTGTCGCCGCTGTTGTCGCTGCTGTCGCTGAGCGGCTCCAGTTCGCCGGCTCTCCAGCCCCGCACGTCCGACTTCCCTGCCACCGCCTGGGCTACCAGGCTCCTTCGAGAAGGCGCTCCCGTATGTCCATGCCCCTGCGCAAGTCGCTTCGCGTATCCCGTCGTACGTCCCTTCGGCTGTCCTCGATCGCTGTCGGCGCCGCCCTTCTCACCACCGGCTGCAACGCCGCCGCGAAGAAGGACGGTTCGGACGGCGCCGGAGCCGAGGGAGCCAAGGCGTTCACGCTCGTCACGCCCGACCCGGTGGCCCAGAACGAGTTCCTCAAGCTGGCCGTCAGCGGGGTGAAGTCGGCGGCGAAGTCCGAGGGCGCCGGGTCCCCGAAGGTTTTCCAGAGCAGCGACCCGGCCTCGCGGCAGCAGAACGTGCAGTCGGCCGTGGATTCCGCGCCCGACGTCATCACACTCGTCGGGTTCGAGTTCGCCGACATCGCGGCGCAGCAGGCCGAGGCGCATCCGAAGCAGCAGTTCCTGCTCGTCGACGCGTGCACGAAGAAGACGTACAAGAACGTCACCTGCGCGGTCTTCCGCGAGCACGAGGCGGTGTACCTCGCGGGCGCCGAGGCCGGGCTGCTCACCAAGAGCAAGAAGGTGGGCGCCGTCGTCGTCCTCGACAGCGTGCAGTTCCGCCGCTACAGCGAGCCGTTCGCGGCCGGTGCGAAGAAGGCGCGGGCGGGGGCCAAGTCCCGCACGCTCTTCGTCGGCGGGCAGTCCCCGTTCAGTGACGCGGCGCGTGCCAAGGATCAGGGGGCGACGCTCGGTTCGGGCGGGGCCGACCAGGTGATGGCGGCTGCCGCGGGCGGCAACACCGGCGTCTTCCAGGCCGCGAAGGCCAAGGGCTTCGAGGCGTACGGCGTCGACGCGAACCAGTGCCTCAGCAGCCCCGGGGTCGTCGTCGACAACGTACTGAAGAAGACCGATGTCGCCGTCGAGAAGGGCATCGCGCAGATCCTGAAGGGCAAGGGCGGCAGCACGGTGTCGTACGGCCTCAAGGAGGGCGGCATGTCGCTGACCGGTCTCGAGCCAGGACTCGCGGACTCCAAGTGCCTGATCGCCGACCACAAGGATGTGTTGAAGCGCGTCGAGTCGCTGCGGGACGACATCGTCGCGGGAAAGCTGAAGGTCAATGACCCCGCGGCCTGAGTCCGTCATCGCCGCCCCCGCCGTCGAGCTGCGGGGCATCACCAAGGAGTACCCCGGCACCCTCGCCAACGACAGGGTGGATCTGAGCGTCGCGCGCGGTGAGATCCACGCCCTGATGGGTGAGAACGGCGCGGGCAAGTCGACGCTGATGTCCGTGCTCTACGGACTGCAGCGGCCGGACGCCGGGCAGATCCTGCTCGACGGGCGCGAGCGCACGTTCGCGAGCCCGAGCGAGGCGATCGCGGCGGGCCTGGGCATGGTGCACCAGAGCTTCAAGCTGTTCCCGTCCTTCACGGTCGCCGAGAACGTCGTGTACGCCGCCGAGCCGCGCCGCTTCGGTCTGACGGACCGGCGGGAGGCGGTGCGGCGGGTGGGTGCGCTCGCGGAAGAGCACGGTCTCGCGGTGGACCCGGCGGCGAAGGTCGAGGACCTGCCGGTGGGCGTGCGCCAGCGCGTGGAGATCCTCAAGCTCCTCTACCGGGGCGCCCGTACGCTGATCCTCGACGAGCCGACCGCGGTCCTGACCCCGGCGGAGGCCGACGCCCTGTTCGGCGTCCTTCGTTCCCTGGCCGACGACGGGCGCACGGTCCTGCTCGTCACGCACAAGCTGCGTGAGGTGATCGAGGGCAGCGACGCGGTGACCGTCCTGCGGGACGGCCGGGTCGCGGCGCGGATGCGGACCTCCGACACCAGCGCGGACGGGATCGCCGCGGCGATGACGGGGCGCGCGGTGGAGCTCGACCGCGTGCATCCGACGGGTGCGCCGGGCGGCGATGTCCTCTCCGTCGACTCCCTGTCGACGGACGCGGTGCGCGAGGTCTCGCTCGCCGTCCGTGCGGGCGAGATCGTGGGCATCGCGGGAGTGGCGGGCAACGGCCAGAGTGAACTCGTCGAAGCCATCGCCGGGTTGCGTCCGGTCTCCGGTGGCCGGGTCACGCTCTCCGGTCAGGACATCACGGAGGCTTCGGCCGCGGGGCGCCGTGCGGCGGGTCTCTCGTACGTCCCCGAGGACCGCGTGGCGGTCGGCACGGCGCCGGGCGCGACGATCGCCGAGAACCTGGCAATGGGGCACCACCGGGGGCACGGCCTCCTGCGCCCGTCCTGGTTCCGTGAGCACGCGCGCGTGCTGATCGAGCGCTTCGGCATCAAGGCGGCCTCGTCCCGCCACACGGCGGGCTCGCTGTCGGGCGGCAACCTGCAGAAGCTGGTGATCGGCCGCGAACTCGCCCACGAATCACCCCTGTTGATCGTCGAGCAGCCCACCCGAGGTGTCGACATCGGCGCCATCCAGACGATCCACGACCAGCTGATCGCCCACCGCGACGCGGGCCACGCGATCCTCATGGTCTCCGCCGAACTGAGCGAGATCCGCGGCCTTTCGGACCGTGTCCTGGTGATGTACGAGGGCCGGGTGGCCGCGGAGTACGCGCGCGCGGACGCGGACGAGCGCACGCTGGGACTCGCGATGGCGGGCGGCTCCGGCAACGACATCACCACCGAGGCGACGGTCCCGCCTCCGCGCGAAAGCGACCCCGCAGCCGTGAAGGAGGGCTCCTGACATGGGTAACGCGATCCGTTCCCTCGGCGGCCGGGGCCTCCGCTCCCCCGCCCTGCACTCCGTCGTCGCCGCCGTCCTCGTCGGCGCGCTCTTCCTCGTCGGGACCGGGGCCGATCCCGTCGGGGCGTACGGCTCCGTCGTCAGTGGTGCGCTCGGGCCCGACGGCATCGGGTCCACGCTCACCACGGGGACCAGCATCATCGGGCTCGCCCTCGCACTCGCGATCCCCATGCGGGCCGGGCTGCTCAACCTCGGCGGGGACGGGCAGTTGGTGCTCGGCGGGATCGCCGCCGCTGCCACCGGGCTCTACTCGCCGCTGCCCGCGCCGCTGACCGTCGTCGCCTCGCTGCTCGCGGGGATGGCGGCGGGCGCCGCCTACGCCGCGCTCGCCGCCGTGTGCCAGAACCGGTTCGGAGTACCGCTGCTCGTCAGCAGTCTGCTGCTCGGGTATCCGGCGATGTCCTTCGCCTCCTACCTCGCGCGCTTTCCGCTCAAGGAGGACGGGTCGAGCCTCCCGCAGACCCGGCGGCTGCCGGCCGGGGTCGAACTGCCCGCGTTCGGGTCGTCGACCGTCACCGTCGGACTGCTCCTCGTGGCGGTCGCGGCCGCCGTCTTCATGTTCGCCGACGCCCGCACCGCCACCGGCTACGAGATCCGCATGACGGGACTCAATCCGCGCTTCGCCGCGTACGCGGGGGTCGACAGGCCCCGGCTCACGCTGCGGCTCATGGCGCTCTCCGGCGCCGTCGCGGGACTGGTCGGCGCCATCGGCGTACTCAGCTTCCCCTACCGCTTCATCGACGGTTCGCTGACCGCGGCCGGGCACACCTGGACCGGCCTCACGGCCGCGCTCCTTGCCGCCGCCGCACCCGTCGGGACCGTCGTCGCCGGCCTGTTCTTCGCCGCGCTCGAAGTGGGCGGGCTCGCCATGGAGCGGACCACCGAGGTGCCGCGCGAGCTGACCCAGGTCCTGCAGGCCGTCGTCATCGTCTTCCTGGCCGCCCGGCTGAACCTGACGTGGCGACGGGCCAGGAAGAAGCCCCCCGCCGAGACCGAAGCGATCGAAGCGAAGGAAGTGAGCGTGCGATGAGCATCGACTCCGCGCTGTTCCACTCGGCGCTCCTCGCCCTCACCCCGATCCTCCTCGCCGCACTCGGCGGCGCGATCTGCGAGCGCGCGGGCGTCTTCAACATCGGCCTCGAAGGCATGATGCTCATCGGCTGCTTCAGCGGCGTCGCGGGCAGCTGGTTCACCGGGAGCGCCTGGCTCGGTGTCGTGTTCGCCGCCCTCGCGTCGGCGGCGTACTCGATGATTCTGGCCGTCGGGACGATCTCGCTGCGAGGCGACGCTGTCGTCCTCGGGGTCGCGCTCAACCTCCTCGCCGTCGGCCTGACCGGGTTCCTGCTGCGTACGGTCTTCGGCGTGCAGGGCACCTTCTCCGATCCGGGGCTGGCCGGGCTCGACGGCATCGACATCCCGTTCGTCGGGGCGGTCCTGTCCGGGCACTCCGCTCTCGTGTACCTCTCGTGGGCCGCCGTCGCCGTGGCGGGTGTCTTCCTCGCCCGCCACCCCTGGGGCCTTCGCCTACGCGGTGTCGGCGAGGCTCCCGACGCGGCGGCGACGCTGGGCGTGAGCCCGGCGAAGTACCAGTACGCCGCAGTTCTGACGTCCGGTGTCCTGTGCGGCCTCGCGGGCGCTCAACTCGCCCTCGGCAACGTCACGTTGTTCTCCGAGAACATGACGGCCGGACGTGGTTGGATCGCCGTGGTGGCCGTGATGCTGGGCCGCGCCCTGCCGCTCGGTGTCCTGCTCGCCGGGCTGCTCTTCGGTGTCGCGGAGGCCGTCGGCTTCCGTCTCCAGGGGCTCGGCATGCCGCAGCAGGCGACCGACGCCGCTCCGTACGTGGTGACGCTGGCCGCCCTCTTCCTGTCCACGGCGCGCAGGCGCCGCCGCAAGACGAAGCCCCTGGTAGGAGCACCTTCATGACGACCGACGCGACCGACAGCCCCGCGGCCCGTACCCTCACCGACGCGCTGCCCATCACCCGCGTCCCCCGCACCGGCCTGCCCACCCGTGCGGTCGTCGTCGGCGACCCGGCGCGCGCCACCGCCGTCGCCGATCTCCTGGACGACGCGAAGGAGGTGTCGTACCACCGCGAGTACCGCACCTTCACCGGTACCTGGCAGGGCACCCCCGTCGTCGTCGCCTCGCACGGCGTCGGCGCCCCCGGCGCGATCCTGCTCTTCCAGGAGCTGGCGGAGGCGGGCGTCACCACCATCCTGCGGCTCGGCACGGCGGGCGCGATCCGTGCCGGCATCCGCGACGGCGACCTGGTCATCGCGGACGCGGCGGTACGCGACGACGGTGTGACGCAGCAGCTGATCCCCGCCGAGTACCCGGCGTTCGCGACTCCGGAAGCGGTCATCGCGCTCCAGCGTGCGGCCCGCGCGGCCGACGCCCCGTACCACCGTGGCGTGGTGTGGACGCGGGCCGCGTTCCAGCCGGGCTTCCTGCCGCTGCCCGGCGAGGCCTACGCGGCCGCCGGGATCGCGGCCATCGAGATGGAACTCTCGGCGCTGTACGTCTTCGCGTCCACGCACGGCCTC
This sequence comes from Streptomyces sp. NPDC056486, assembly GCF_042795295.1. Classification (NCBI taxonomy): domain Bacteria; kingdom Bacillati; phylum Actinomycetota; class Actinomycetes; order Kitasatosporales; family Streptomycetaceae; genus Streptomyces; species Streptomyces sp. NPDC056486. The sequence continues at coordinate 30,323 of NZ_JBHTSF010000052.1, read as the reverse complement.
ACGGCGGGCGGCGCACTCGTCGTCGACGGCGCCAACGCCGACGAACTCGTCGACGAGGAAGCCACCGGTGGCTACAACCCGCACCGTGACGTGGTCGCCGAGGGAGTCGACCGTGGCGCCCGGATAGCCTTGGACGCCCTGCGCCTGCTGGCCTCCACGGAGCACTGAGGCAGACACCCGCACGACCTTGTGGAGAACGGAACCGATGCACCCCACTGACCTGCCGGCCCAGGACCGGGGCGGCTCCATAGATCTCCTGGTCCACGGCGGCGACGTCCTCACCGTCGACGCGTCCGGCACGATCGTGAAGGACGGTGCCGTCGCCGTGCGCGACGGCCGGATCGTCGAGGTCGGCCCTGCCGATCGGCTGCGCGCCGCCTACGAGGCCGCCGACGAGCTCGACGCCCGCGGCTGTCTCGTCCTGCCGGGCCTCATCAACACGCACACCCACCTGGCGATGACCCTCTTCCGCGGCATCGCCGACGACGTCACGCTCCAAGGCTTCCTGGCCCGCGTGATCCCCGCGGAGGCGGAACAGCTCTCCCCTCATACGGTGACGGCGGGCATCCGGGGCGCGATCGCCGAGTCCGTACGCGGCGGGGTCACCACCGCGCTCGACATGTACTGGTTCCACGAGGCGGCCGAGGCCGTGGCCCGCGACGCGGGATGGCGCCTCCTGACGGGGCCCACGTTCATGGACGTGCCGGGCCCCCCGGACGGCCGCGCCTACGCCGACCGGCTCGGCTGGGCGGCAGCGGACCTGGCCGCCCGTACCCCGGCTCCGGGCACACGCCCGGTCCTCTTCGCGCACTCCGCGTACACCCTCGGTCCCGAGCAGCTGACGGCGATCAGCGCGCTGGCCCGCGAGCACGGCGCCCTGCTGCACATCCACGCCGCCGAGAACGCGGGCGAGGTGGAGATGGTCACAGAGCAGCACGGCATGCGCCCGGTGGAGCTGCTCGATTCGCTCGGCGTGCTCGGCCCGGACACGCTCCTCGCGCACGCCGTCGACCTCACGGACGGGGAGATCGAGACCATCGCCCGCACCGGCACGGCCGTCGCGCACTGCCCGGTGTCGAACCTGAAACTGGGCTGCGGCATCGCGCGCGTCCCCGACCTGCTGGACGCGGGCGTCACGGTGGGCCTGGGCACGGACGGCGCGGTGAGTTCCAACACGCTCGACCTGCTCGGCGCGGTAAAGCTCGCGGCCCTTGTGCACAAGGCGGGCGGCGACCCGACGGCGGTCGGCGCCGAGCAGGCCGTACGGATGGCGACCATCGAATCCGCGCGGGCTCTTGGCCTCGGCGACCAGCTGGGCTCCCTGGAGCCCGGCAAGCGCGCGGACCTGATCGTCCTCGACCTCGCACGGCCGCATCTCACACCGCGGCACGACCCGTGGTCGATGCTGGCGTACGCCGCGGCATCGTCCGACGTCAGGGACACCGTCGTCGACGGTCGTGTCCTGATGCGGGACCGTACGCTGGAGACGGTGGACGAGCAGCGCGCGCTGCGAGCCCTCCAGGACGCGGCGACGTCCGCGGCCGCCCCGAGCACCTCCGAAGCGGAATCAAGCACGTCAGGCTCCTCAGACCCCGCAAGCACCGCAAGCACCTCTGAAGTGGCAAGCACCGTATGACCATCGAACCCACCCGCGGTTTCACCGGCCGCGCCCGCGCCGCCGACCGTGACCCGCGGCTGCCTCCCGGGCAGTACGACGCGGCGGACGGCTGGCCCGTCCTGTCCGCCGAGGTGACGCCCGAGCTCACGCCCGCGGACTGGACGTTCCGCGTGGACGGGCTGGTCACCTCCCCGCACACCTGGACGTGGGACGAGGCGCACGCGCTGCCCGCGTCCGAGTACCGCGGCGACATCCACTGCGTGACCAGCTGGTCCAAGTTCGGGGTGCGCTTCGGCGGGGTCGGCCTGGACGAGTTCCTGGCCACCGCGGGACCGCGCCCCGAGGCCACCCACGTCGTCGCCTACTCGTACACGGGCTACACCACGAGCCTCCCCCTCTCCGATGTGACGGGCGGGAAGGCGTGGATCGTCTGGGAGTACGGGGACGGCCCGCTGCCTCCCGAGCACGGCGGCCCGGCGCGCCTGATCGTCCCCCACCTGTACTTCTGGAAGAGCGCGAAGTGGGTCGCGGGACTGCGGCTCCTGGACCATGACGAACCGGGTTTCTGGGAGCAGAACGGCTATCACCACCGGGGAAATCCCTGGCGGGAGGAGCGTTACTCCGGTGACTGAGACTGTGGCGGAGACTGTGTCCGAACCCTTCGTGCCCCCGACGCGCTTCGCCGTGCCCGGGCGGATCGCGGTGAGCAATCGTGCGGCGGCTGAGTGGCAGCGGGCCGTGGTGGTGGACGTCCGGCGCGAGAACGCGGCCGGAACGGTGTCGAGCTTCCGCCTGAAGGTGCCCGACTGGCAGGGGCATCTGCCGGGCCAGCATCTGATGCTGCGGCTGACGGCCCCGGACGGGTACGTGGCCCAGCGCCACTACTCGATCGCGTCTGCCCCGGAGGAGGGTGAGGGTGGTGAGATCGAGCTGACCCTGGACCACGTTCCGCAGGGCGAGGTCTCCGGGCATCTGCACACGGTCGCCCGCGTCGGCGACGTGGTGGAGGTGCGGGGCCCTCTGTCCGGGTTCTTCGCGTGGCCCGGTGACCGTCCCGCGCTGCTCCTGGGGGCAGGCTCCGGTGTGGTCCCGCTGATGTCGATGCTGCGGCATTGGCGGGGGGCCGGGCGTCCGGTGCCGCTGCGGCTTCTCGTCTCGGCGCGTACGCGTGAGGATCTGATCTACCCGGATGAGTACGGCGACGAGACCACGGTCGTCCTCACACGGACGGAGGGCAGGCTGAGCGCCGAGCACCTGGCGCCGCTGCTCGGCTCCGCTCAGCCCGAGGGGGGCTGGGAGGCGTACATCTGCGGGTCGAACGGTTTCGCCGAGCATGCGTCGCGCCTGCTGGTGGCCGGGGGCCAGCCTGTCGATCGGATCCGCATCGAGCGGTTCGGGTAGGAGTGCCTGCGGTGGGCTTTCCTGGTACGGAAACCTCACCCTGAGGGAATTACGTTCCCCACGGCCACCTCGTGGGGATATTCGCCCGGATCCAGGTACACAACAGCCCAGGGGCACGCCATAATCATCCGATACATCGGATGTCTTCTGGCTTGCGAGGCGAGGTCCCATGGCTGTCACCGACGAGGCCATCGAAAAGATCAAGGGCATGATCGTCTCCGGCGCCCTGCGCCCCGGCGACCGCCTGCCCAAAGAGAGTGAACTCGCCGCTGACCTGGGCCTTTCACGTAACTCACTGCGCGAGGCGGTGCGCGCCCTCTCACTGATCCGCATCCTCGACGTACGGCAGGGCGACGGCACGTACGTCACGAGCCTGGACCCGCAGCTCCTTCTCGAAGCCCTGAGTTTCGTCGTCGACTTCCACCGCGACGACACGGTCCTCGAGTTCCTCGCGGTGCGCCGCATCCTGGAGCCGGCCGCCACGGCGATGGCCAGCGTCCACATCACCGAGGCGGAACTCGACGTACTGACGGCGCAGTTGGACGCCCTGGGGGCGGCGCCTTCGGTGGAGGAACTGGTCGCCTGCGACCTGGAGTTCCACCGTGGCATCGTGCAGTCGTCCGGCAACTCGGTGCTCTGCTCGCTCCTCGACGGCCTCTCCGGACCCACCACACGGGCCCGCATCTGGCGCGGCCTCACCCAGGAGGACGCCGTGAGCCGCACGCTGCACGAGCACCGCGCGATCCTCACCGCGCTGCGCGACCGCGACGCCGAAGCGGCCAGGTCGTGGGCGACGGTGCACATCGCGAGCGTGGAGCAGTGGCTGCGCTCGACGCTGTGAGGCGCCGTGAAGCACGGCCTCCGAAGCACGGCCGCAGAGGGAGTGCGCGGGCCTCTCGCGGGGCAGTGATCCGGTCATTGAAGCGCAAGCAAGGGGGCTGCGGAGGGCCCCGCAGGACGCCGTAAGGTTGGGTCGTACATAAAGGACGTCGGAAGGAGGCCTGGGTGATCGAGCTCGAGGGAGTTCCCGAGCTGGTCGACCCGGTCATGGTGGCCGCGTTCGAGGGCTGGAACGACGCCGGCGACGCCGCCTCCACCGCGGTCGCGCATCTCGACAAGGAGTGGAAGGGCGAGGTCTTCGCAGCGCTGGACGCCGAGGACTACTACGACTTCCAGGTCAACCGCCCCACGGTCTTCCTGGAAGACGGCGTCCGCAAGATCACCTGGCCGACGACCCGGCTCTCGGTGGTCCGTGTGGGCGGTGACAAGCCGCGCGACCTCGTGCTGGTCCGCGGGATCGAGCCGTCGATGCGCTGGCGGTCGTTCTGCAACGAGATCCTCGGCTTCGCACATGAGCTGGGCGTGGAGCTGGTGGTGATCATGGGTGCGCTGCTCGGCGACACCCCGCACACCCGGCCCGTCCCGGTCAGCGGCGTCACCTCCGACCCGGACCTGGCCCGCACCATGGACCTGGAAGAGACGAAGTACGAAGGCCCGACGGGCATCGTCGGCATTCTCCAGGAGGCGTGCACGCACGCGGGCGTCCCGGCGGTGAGCCTGTGGGCGGCCGTCCCGCACTACGTGTCGCAGCCGCCGAACCCGAAGGCCACGCTCGCGCTCCTGAACCGCCTCGAAGACCTCATCGGCCTGCGGATCCCCCTTGGTGATCTAGCCGAGGACGCGCGTGCCTGGCAGGTGGGCGTGGACCAGCTCGCGGCCGAGGACAGCGAGGTCGCCGAGTACGTCCAGTCCCTCGAGGAAGCACGGGACACGGCCGAGCTGCCCGAGGCGACCGGTGAGGCGATCGCCCGGGAGTTCGAGCGTTATCTGCGGCGGCGCGACGGCGGCGGTCCGCCGCAGGCCGGCGGCCATGCCACGGAGGGCGGTGACGCGGCCTCGTATCTGCGCGACAGCCAGGGCGGTGACCGCACACGACCGCCGAAGCCGCAGTCGCGTCCCGAACCGGAGCAGGGGTCGGGGTCGGGGTCGGGGTCGGACGAGGAGAACAGCGGCGATTCCGGACCGTCTGATTCCTCCGAGGACTGACAGAGCGACGAGCGGAACACCATGTGGGGCGGCATCCGAAAGGGTGCCGCCCCACTGCGTTGCGTCCGGGACATGGCCGGATTGAGGCGTGACATCGCCTTCCGGACGAATTGCACGGGGTTCCCCGATCCCCTTGATTTCAAACGCAGTTGGGGCAAAGGGGGTGGACGGCCGCGCCCGGCGGTAGCAAGGTGTGCCCCGGAATGCGCGGCCACAGCGCACAGCACGGCATCGGCAGGACCGAAGGGAGCGGTGAAGCGATGACCGACCAGGTAGAGCCGGCAGGGGGCCCGGGAGCCAGTGGCCCCGGACCTGACGGGGCGGGATTCACCTACCGGGCGTCCGAGCAGGAGCTGATCGTCGTCGCACGGCCCGAGGCCCGGCTGCGTGCCGTGACCGAGGGCGTCCGCTCGGCGGCGGACTCTGACGTGTCGGCCCTGAACATGTTCCTCAGCGATGAACAGCTCGCCCTGGAACCGCTGTTCGGCAACGAAGAGCGCGTGCAGTCCGCGGTCCAGCAGCACATGGACACCGCCGACGGCGACGACGTACCGGACCTGGCGCTCTTCTACCGCGTACGCGGCGGCGAGAGCAGGGCGCAGGAGCTGCGCTCGCGGATGGCGGCGCTGCCGGGGATCGACACGGCGTACGTCAAGCCTGGCGCCGTACCGGCTTCGCTCGGCCCCGATCGATCGCGGCACGCGTCCCGGAGCCGGTCGGGCCAGTCCGGGGCGCCTGGCATGGGCGAGACCGGCATCGGCGAGTCCGGACGCCGCAAGGAAGGCACCCCCGTCACCCCCGACTTCACCGGCCGCCAGGGCTATCTGCGCCCGGCGCCCGAGGGTGTCGACGCGCACTGGGCGTGGCAGCGGCTCGGCGGCTCCGGCGAGGGCATCACGGTGATCGACATCGAGGGCGCCTGGCAGCTGGGGCACGAGGATCTGACCGGCAAGCTCGCCGGCGTGGTCATCGGCACCCCCATCCAGGACGTGGCCTGGCGCAACCACGGCACCGCGGTGATCGGCGTGATAGGCGGCGACCGCAACTACGTGGGCATCAACGGCATCGCACCCGAGGCCACCACCGCGGCGGCCTCCTTCCAGCCCCTGGGCACCGCGGCCACGATCCACGCGGCGGCGGACCGGCTCGGCCCCGGCGACATCGTGCTGATCGAACTGCACAGGCCGGGACCGCGGTTCGACTTCGAACCGCGCGACGACCAGCGCGGCTACATCGCCCTGGAGTGGTGGCCCGACGACTACGCGGCGATCCGGTACGCCTGCGCGAAGGGCGTCATCGTCGTCGCAGCGGCGGGCAACGGCGCCGAGTCCCTGGACGACGCGGTGTACGAGCGCAGGCCCGATGAGTTCCCCGAGTCGTGGCGCAACCCCTTCAACCCCTCCAACCGGCCCTCCGGCGCCGTCCTGGTCGGCGCGGGCGCACCGCCGCCCGGCACACACGGCCGTGATCACGGCCCGGACCGCTCGCGCCTGGGGTTCTCCAACTACGGCGCCCGCCTGGACGCGCAGGGCTGGGGCCGTGAGACCACCACGACCGGCGGCTCCTGGAACAAGCCGGGCGATCTGCAGGGCGGCGCGGAGGAGATCGCCTGGTACACGGACACGTTCTCCGGCACCTCGTCCGCCTCACCGGTCGTCGTCGGCGCCCTGGCCTGTCTGCAGGGCATGCTGAAGGCCGCGGGCCAGCAGCTGATGACGCCGGAGCGCGCGCGTGCAATGCTGCGCTCGACGGGCTCGCCACAGCAGGACGCACCGGGCCGCCCCGCCTCGCAGCGGATCGGCAACCGCCCCGACATCAAGTCGGCGGTCACGAACCTGCTGCCGTCCGCGGTCGGCTCGGGCCAGGCCGAGCGCTACTGGGACGAGCTGCTCCCCTATCCCCGCGAACTCCCGCCGCGTCTGCGGCTCTTCGTCGCCGGCGAGTGGCGGAACCTGAACGATCCGTCCCCCGACATCCGCCAGGCGGTGCACGCCGCCTTCGCGGGCGGGCACCCCGACGTACGCGTCTGGTTCTCGGACGACGAGGTCGTCGGCCTGGTCGTCACGGGCTGAGACACCCGCGCGTCGCCGGAGCAACACGCTCATTCACCACGCTCATCGCTGAAGCACCACAACCACTGAGGGAAGGTGGCACCCGCATGAGCACCACCCCGTACATGAGTCCGATGCAGCAGCAAGGCCAGCAGTACGGACCGCAACAGCAGTACGGCCAGCAGCAGTTCGGCCAGCAGCCTTCCGGGCAGCAGCAGTACGGCCAGCAGCCCGGGCAGCAGCAGTTCGGCCCGCAGCAGGGCCAGCCGCAGAGCCAGCAGGGCCCGAGCACCGCGCCTCCGCAGCAGTTCGGCCAGCAGCAGCAGCCGTTCGGCTCGCAACAGCAGCAGCCGTTCGGCCAGCAGTCATCCGGCCAGCGCCAGTTCGGCCCGCAGGGCATGCGCGGCATGCAGGGAATGGAGGGCCAGGGCCAGGGCCCGCAGGGGATGCAGGGCATGCAGCAGCAGATCCCGCCGCACCTCCAGGAGCAGCTCCACCAGCAGCTGCACCAGCTCGGCCAGCAGCAGCCCTACCAGGAGCTGCTCCAGCAGCTCGGCGGCCAGCAATTCGGCGGGCAGCAGTCCGGCGGCCAGCAGTTCGGCAGCCAGCAGCAGATCGGTCAGGAGAGCGTCCCGCAGGCACAGGCGCCCCAGATCTCCACGCAGGCGGTCGCCTCGAACATCGCGACGTCGTTCTGGGACGTCGTCCAGCCCCTCCCCGGCCAGGCGTCGACCATCCATCTGTTCGTCGACAACGACTGGCGGGTGTTCATCAACCCCAACCCGCAGACGCACGACGAGGTCCAGGAGGCGTTCGCCTTCGGGCAGCGGGTGATCGGCTACTACGACACCAACAACCCCGCGTACCTGCTGGCCATCGTGGTCACCAAGTGACGGTCACCACCGTCACGTGAGAAGACGGCGGCGCCGGGCGGAGTCACTTCCCGCCCGGCGGCGCTCCCATCCGTCAGCCGGCCTCCGACCTACGCGCAGCTGAACTTCGCCGCTGCCCAGTCCCCGTGATCCCCGCTCTTGGAGCCGTTGGTGTCGGTCACCTTCAGCTCCACGTGCCGCGCCCCGCTCACGTCGACATCCACCGGCACGGTCGCCGATGCCCCCGTCAGCTCGGGCGATGTCCACAGCACCTTGCCGTCGGCCTCGACCGAGAAGGCCACCTCTCCGTAGCCGTTGATCTCGTCGTCGATGCCCACGTCAGCGGTGAATTTCGCGCACTGTCCGCCCGTGTAGACCTCGATGGCGGAGTCGGCGTGGGTGCCGACGCCCTTCTCGTACGTCTTTCCGGCGAGGGTCAGCGGGTGGCCGTCCTCGGCGCCCGACTCCCCGTTGCTGCGGTCGCGTTCGGCGGGGCCATAGCCGTTCGCCGACTTGAGCCACACCATGTCGCCCGCCCAGGTGTCGGCCGTCGGCGCCTCAGGCATGACGGCGACCGCGATCCGCTGCGTTGCGGTGCGGTCCTGGCCCGCCGAGCGGTGCCGTGCCTTCGCCGTGAGCGTCGCTTCGCCGGGCTCCGCGTCCTTGGGCGGGGTGACGGCGACCTCGACGCGGCGCGTGCTGCCCACCGGGACGCGGTCGGCGTGGACACTCCCCGCGGTCCAGCCCTTCGGCACGTCCAGGGTGACGTCGACTCCGGTGGCGTCCCGCGTCCCTGCCGTGACGTCGACGGCGACCTTGCCCGCGGCTCCCGCGCCGAGTTCCTGTCCGGCGGGGGCGCTCAGCGCGGCGCTCGCGCCGGGCACGGCGCCGCCCACCGCGCTGGTGTCGTCGAGCTCAAGATCGAACGCCCGGTCCGTACGGAGCGCCGCCGTCTTCACCTCGACGACACCGCCCCGGTCGTCCCGGTCGTAGAACCAGCCCTGCGCCGCCTTCTCGTACGCCTCCTTCGAAGCGAGCCGCGGCAGCTTGTCGCCGCCGAGCTCCACTCGGCTCGGTGCGTCCCCGGTGTGCAGCGTGAACGCGTACGGCCGCTTGATCTGCTTGCCGCTGAACTGCCCCTTGCTCGCACCGATCCGCACGCGCACGTCGCCCGCCCCGGAGCGGGGCGCCTCGACGTCGGCACGCTGGGTGGCGTACTCGCCGTCGCGGTGCCGCCGGGTCACGCCGTCGTCCTCGTACAGCTCGAAGGAGGACTTCCCCTGCGGGTAGATGTCCCAGGCCAGCGGCGAGGTGGCGGTCCTGTCCTTGTACGACCTGATGCCGCCGGGCCACATCGGCACGGTGGCGCCGCCCTTGACGAAGAGCGGCAGGGTGTCGAGGGGCGCGCTGTAGCCGTCGACCGTCGTCGGCCCCTTGTACGTGCGCCCGCTCCAGTAGTCGGTCCACGTCCCCTTGGGGAGGTAGATGCCGTCGCGGACGGTCGTGTCCTTGTAGACGGGCGCGACGAGGAAGTCCTCGCCCGTGAGGAACTCGTACTTGGCGGCGTCGGTGGCGGCCTTCGGGTCGTCGGGGTATTCGAGGGCCAGCGGGCGCACGGCGCCGACGCCGGTCTTGGTCGCCTGGTGGCCGTACGAGTAGAGGTAGGGCAGCAGCGATTCGTGCAGCTTCAGGTACTTGCGGTTGATCGAGGTGTACGGCTCCCCGTACCGGAAGGGCTGCTTGTCGTCGGCCGCCCAGCCGTCCATCGTCATCGTGACCGGCAGGAACGACTTCCACTGAAGGTCGCGCGCGTACGTCTTGGCGCTGCCGCCGAAGATGCCGTCCACGTCACCGGTCGTATAGGCCATCCCTGACATGGTCGCGCCCGCGTACGTCGGGATCTGCCAGCGGATGTACTCCCAGCTGCCGCTCTGGTCACCCGACCACTGCACCCCGCAGCGCTGCGCGCCCGACCAGCTCTCGGGGGCCCAGGTGAAGCCGCGGGCGTCACTGTTGTCCTCGATGCCCTTGTACGCGTCCTTGCAGCCGTCGAGCGCCTTCTTGTAGCCGTCGCCGACCCAGGCGACATCGAGCTTGGCGACGCGCTGGCCCGCCTTGACCTGGTCGGCGATCTTGTCGATGCCGTCCTCGGTCCAGAGGCCGAGCTGCATGTCGCGGTCCTGGAGGCCCTCGGCTGTCTCGGCGAGGTCCTCGTAGCCGCAGCCGTAGCCGTCGTTGACGAGCATCCAGCCGTTCGGCATGTCGTGCTTCTTGTACTCGTCCGCGATCTTCAGGGAGTCCAGGGTGTGCCGCTCGCCCTGGTTGGCGTTGTGGAGGTAGCAGTCGGCATCACCGATCTCCAACCCATAGACGGGCGGCAGGAACGGCTTCCCGGTGAGCTTCGTGTACTGGCCGATGACTCCCTTGACGTCCTTGTCGGCGCGTCCCGCGAAGTAGTAGGCGTCGAAGCGCTGTTCCTTGGCGGTGGCGGTCACCGGTTCGGCGAAGTCGTACGTGTTGGGCGCGTACGTGTTCCGGAAAACGCCGTAGCCCTTCGAGGACAGGTAGAAGGGGACGGAGTTGGGGTGGCCGCCGTCGTCCCAGTTGTAGTCGACGCTCACCTCGACCTTCTTGCCGCGGTGCGAGGTGTTGCCGCGGCCGTTCTGCATCCCTGCGCCGTAGTACTGCTCCTCGGCGCCGCGGGCCAGGCTCTGTGTGGTGGCGTCCTTCGTCCAGCTCAGGCCCTTGGACTCGGCCCAGACCTGGGTGCCGTCGGCGCGGTGGAGGGCGAAGCGGAGCGGCGACTTGTAGGCGCGCAGCGTCACCTTCGACGTGCTCAGTTCGTAGCGGTCGCCCTTGTCGGCCCACTTGGTGCGCGGCGGGGCGCCCTGCGGCAGGACGATGTCCTTGCCTGTGGGGTCGGTGAAGTCGCCCTCGGGGGCGAGTTCGAGGCGGAACGTCTCCGTCGATACGAAACTGACGCGGGCCTGGGCCCTGCCCGCGGTGAGCCGGTAGACGGAGCCGTCGGCGGCGAAGTCCGTGACGTCCCCGACCGTGGTCGCGGGATCGTCGGCGGCCTGCGCGGCCCCGCCGCCGGGACCGGCGAACACCGCGAGGAGACCGAGCAGGGCGGCGACGGCCGCCCGTCTGAAGCGGGTGGGTGATCTCATGCCCGGTGGTCTAGCGCCTCAACAGGTGCTTGGGCCATGGACTTTGATGGGCCGCTCCTGGACTTCCGGAGCGGCCCATTCGGTGGACCGGTGACTACTTGGCGGCCCGGTGGCTACAGAGCTACGCCGAGCAGCGCGTCGACCGCGCGGGATACGACGCCGGGGGCGCCCTCTTCCGTACCGCCTTCAGCCGCCTGGCGGGCCGCCCACGCGTCGACCGCGGCGAGCGCGGCCGGGGAGTCCAGGTCGTTGGCCAGGGCTTCGCGGATCTCCTCGACGAGGGCGTCGGCGGACGGTCCGTCGGGACGCGAAACGGCGGCACGCCACCGGCCGAGCCGCGCCTCGGCCTCGGTCAGGACGGCGTCGGTCCACTCCCAGTCCGCGCGGTAGTGGTTCGCGAGCAGCGCGAGGCGGATGGCGGCCGGGTCTGTCCCGTCCCGGCGCAGCTTCGACACGAAGACGAGGTTGCCCTTGGACTTGGACATCTTCGCGCCGTCCAGGGCGACCATGCCGGCGTGGACGTACGCCTTGGCGAACGGGTGCTCACCGGTGAGTGCCTGCGCGTGCGATGCGCCCATCTCGTGGTGCGGGAAGGCGAGGTCGGAACCGCCGCCCTGCACGTCGAAGCCCATGCCCAGGTGGTCGAGGGCGATGGCCACACACTCGATGTGCCAGCCGGGGCGGCCACGGCCGAGCGAGGCGCCGTCCCAGCTCGGCTCGCCCTCACGGGCGGCCATCCAGAGCATCGGGTCGAGCGGGTTCTTCTTGCCCGGGCGGTCCGGGTCACCGCCGCGTTCCGCGGAGAGCAGCTTCATCGCGGCGACGTCGAGGCGGGACACCTCACCGAAGTGGGGGTCGGACTCGACGGAGAAGTAGACGTCGCCCTCCAGGTCATAGGCGGCGCCCATGTCCCTCAGGCGTTCGACGAGCGGCACGATGCCGGGTATCGCCTCGACGGCTCCGATGTAGTCCTGCGGCGGGAGCAGTCGCAGGGCGGTCATGTCCTCGCGGAACAGGGCGGTCTCGCCCTCGGCGAGCTCGACCCAGTCCTTTCCGTCGCGGATGGCACGTTCCAGGAGCGGGTCGTCCACGTCGGTGACGTTCTGGACGTAATGAACCTGCCGCTTGGTGTCGAGCCACACGCGCTGCACGAGGTCGAACGCGTTGTAGGTCGCCGCGTGACCCATGTGGGTCGCGTCGTACGGAGTGATGCCGCAGACGTAGATACGGGCGACGGGACCGGGGTCAAGGGTCACAAGACCATCGGTCGCGGTGTCGTGGATCCGGAGGTCGCGGCCCTTGCCAGGCAGGACGGGGACCTCAGAAGCGGGCCAGGCATGCATGCCATGAGCCTAACCGGACGGAGCGTCCGTATACGAGCGGGGGATCAAGGTTTATCCGGGCGGAGGGCCTCGGGCCAGGAACTACACCGCCGCTTCGCGCCGATTCTTTCCCGCCCACGCACCCGTTTGCCCGGCAGCCGCCCGCACCGGAAGGCCCTTTCAGACCGGCGGCCACGGAATCGCGGGCCACTCCCCGCCGGGCACGGGATGCTTCCCGTTCGCCAGCAGCGCAGCGATCCGCGCGCGCACCGCGTCCACCTCGGCCCCGGTGATCAGCTCCCCCAGCCGGAGGCCGAGCGGCGCATCGCCGTCAAGGGCGTCCCGCAGGGACTCGAGCACCCCGACCGCCTCGGAGGTCAGCGGTTCCCCCGCCCACCCCCACAGCAGCGTCCGCAGCTTGTCCTCGGCGTTGAAAGTGACCCCGTGGTCGATCCCGTAGAGACGGTCGGCGTCGGTCAGCAGATGACCGCCCTTGCGGTCCGCGTTGTTGATCACGGCGTCGAGCACGGCGAGCCGCCGCAGCCGCTCGTCGTCCGCGTGCACCAGAAGCGCTGTCCGCCCCTCGCCCACGTCCGCGAAGCCGATCGCCTTCCAGCCATCGGCCGGCTCATCGCCCTCGACCAGGGCAAGGAGCTCCGCGTCTGCCGAGCCCTCGATCCACAGCTGGCACATGCCCTCGCCGTGCGGCCCGTCCCGCAGCACGGTCGGCGGGACAAGGCCCCACCCCGTCGCCTCGGAGACCTCGTAGGCGGCCACCTCCCGCTGCGCGAGCGTCCCGTCGGGGAAATCCCACAGGGGACGCTCCCCGGCGACCGGCTTGTAGACACAGGCGGCCTCACGGCCCTCGTACGAGACGGAGCAGTAGAGCACCGCGTTCGAGGCCCCGGGGATCCGCCCCCGCACGGTCAGCTCACCCCGGGTGAGCAGGTCCACGGCACCGGCGGACGCGTCCACGCCGACGGAGCTCACGCTCCCCGCCGGTATCCGTTCTGCCGCGGGCATACATGTCCTTCCGGGTCGAGCGGGAGGCTGCACAGCGGGCACGGCGGCCGCCCCGCGTTCACGACGTCGAGGGCGCGCCTCGCGAACGCGCGCGCCTGCGCCCCGGTGAGCCGGACGCGCAGCATCGGCGGCCCGTTCTCCTCGTCCTGCAGAAGCCTTTCCTCGGCCTCCGCGAGATCCTCGTCCGACTCGGCGTCCAGCTCGACCAGAGCCTGCGCCTCGACGATCATCCGCTCCTCGTCGCCGTCCCAGGCGAGCGCCATCGTGCCGACGCGGAACTCCTCCTCGACGGGCGAGTCGAGCGGCGCGCTGTCACCGACCTCGGTGGGAGCGACGGCGGGCACGGGGGTATTGCCGCCGCTGCGGCGCACCACCTCGTCGAGCAGCTCTTCCATGCGTTCGGCGAGCGCGGCCACCTGGGTCTTCTCCAGGGACACACTGGTCACCCGGACTCCGGCGGAGGCCTGGAGGAAGAAGGTACGCCGGCCGGGGAGCCCGACCGTTCCGGCCACGAAGCGTTCCGGCGGGTCGTAGAGGAACACCTGACGCGACACGTCCTGTCTCCATTGGGATCGACTGCGATTGATCATTTGCGCCTGTTCGGCGCGACGACTGCACCCTACTGCGGGCGACGATCACGGTGCTCCCGCATCGCCACCCACCGCCGCGTCGCTGCCGGGCGGCTCCACGCGGGGCGCGAGCGAACCGAAGTCGCCGGTGTCCCCCAGGCGTACGAGGAAGGGCCGCAGGCGCGTGAAGCGGATGGCGGTGACGGAACAGGGCTCCACGGAGATGCGCTGGAAGAGATCCAGGTGCAGTCCGATGGCGTCCGCGACGAGGGACTTGATGATGTCGCCGTGCGAGCACATCAGGTACACGGCGTCCGCGCCGTGCTCGCGCTCCACGCGCGCGTTCCACTCGCGTACCGACTCGGCCGCCCGCGTCTGCATGGCCCGCATGGACTCGCCGCCCGGGAAGGCGGCCGCCGACGGATGCTGCTGCACGACCTCCATCAGGGGTTCGTCGGACAGCTCGGCCAGCTTGCGGCCCGACCAGTCTCCGTAGTCACACTCCCCGATGCGGTCCTCGGTGTGCGCCCGCAGGCCCGGCCTTGCGGCGAGCAGCGGTGCGACGGTCTCCTGACAGCGCTGGAGCGGGCTGGTGACGACTTCGGCGAGCGGCAGGTCCGCGAGGCGTCCGGGGAGCGCCGCGGCCTGTGCGGCGCCGCGCTCGTCCAGGGCCACGCCGGGGGTCCACCCGGCGAGCAGGCCCGCGGTGTTGGCGGTGGATCGTCCGTGCCGGACGAGGATCAGCGTGGGCATGCGGGCCAGCCTAAGCCGCCGACGAGGTGCGCCTCGCGCCGAGGTTCGGAAGAATGCGCTCCGTGATCGTGGACTGCGCGATGTACCGGGAAGGCCGCCGCACCGAGTGCGAGGCGGACTTCTCCGACGCCCTCGATGAAGCGCGCAGCGCGGGTGACGCGTTCGTCTGGGTGGGCCTGTACGAACCGACGGAGGAAGAGTTCGAAGAGGTCAGCAGGGAGTTCGGGCTGCATCCGCTGGCGGTGGAGGACGCCTTGAAGGCACACCAGCGGCCCAAGCTCGAAGTGTTCGACGACTCACTTTTCGTGGTCCTGAAACCCGTGATGTACGAGGCGGACAGCGACGCCGTCTCGTCCGGCGAGGTCATGGTCTTCGTCGGCGACGCGTTCGTGGTGACGGTCCGGCACGGCGAGGGTTCGCCTCTCGGTGTCGTACGCCATCGTCTGGAGGCGGAGCCCGAGATGCTCAAGCACGGCCCGACATCCGTTCTGTACGCGGTCGCCGACGCCACGGTCGATCATTACCTGGACGTCGCGGGCGAGCTGCAGACCGACCTGGAGGAGCTGGAGGCGGAGGTCTTCTCGCCCGACAACGGGGGCAGCCGCAACACGGCGTCCAGGATCTACCGGTTCAAGCGCCAGATCGTGGAGTTCCGCCGGGCCACGGGACCGTTGGCGATGCCCATGATGCGCCTCTCCGGAACGGGCCCTTTCGCGCCCGACGTGCCCTTCGTCAGGGGCGCGGCACAGCCCTTCTTCCGGGACGTCAGCGATCACCTGACGCGCGTGAACGACTGGGTGGACAACCTAGACCGCCTGGTGTCCGACATCCTCTCCGCTCATCTGGCCCAGATGAGCGTGCGGCAGAACGACGACATGCGGAAGATCTCGGCGTGGGCCGCCATGGCCGCGGTCCCCACGATGATCGCGGGGGTCTACGGCATGAACTTCGACCACATGCCCGAGCTGCACTGGGTGTGGTCCTACCCGGCCGTGATCCTGCTGATGGTCGCGCTCGAGTTCTTCCTCTACCGGCAGTTCAAGCGCCGCGGCTGGCTCTAGCGCTCTGTCCGGTGCCCGCTCAGGCGAACCCGGGGGCCGGGGTTGCGGGCCCGCCGAGGGCGTCGCGCCGCTGGGGCAGCTGCAGAGACACCATCCGCCGCCAGCCGCCGAACCTTTCATAGGCGTAGACGGCGCGGACACCCGATGCGAGCGCCGCGGACTTGGGCTTCGGCCAGCCCAGGATGCGTCCCATGTGGCTCATCACGGCGAGGCTCACGTCGCGGTACACACGCGTCTCGGCACGGGCGCACTCGTGCAGGGTGTCCAGGATCGTCCGCCCGTGTCCCGCGGCGGCCAGGCGGAGCAACTCCTCGTGGCAGTAGGCGAGGTGGTTGTCCTCGTCGTGGCAGATCATCCTCATCGCCTTGCCGACCTCGGGGTGGTCACCGAAGTACGTGACCAGCATGTCCATCTGGTCGGCGGCACGCTGTTCGGTGACGCGGCTGTGCGAGAGGTAGACGACGACGTCCCGCTCGGTCAGCGGCTCTTCGCGGCGCAGCTTCTCGTGCGCGAGGCCGATGCCCTGCCGCTCCAGGAGCATGGTGTAGTCGGTCTCGGGCGGGACCGGGACGGGCTCGAGGCCACGCTTCTTGAGAAGGGCGTGGAAGATCCGTCCGTGCTTGTCCTCGTCGGCGCCGTGCCGGGCGACTTTGGGGGTGAGGACACGCTGGCTCTCGGGGAGGAGCGCCGCGATGCGCCCGTTCTCCCAGCCCCCCTGCGACTCCCCGCTGGCCGCGACGGAACAGAAGAGCCGGAACGACTCGTCGTTGTCGAGGATCTCCTCGAAGACACCCCTGGCCGAAAGCATCACTGGCACCTCCATGCCCTCCACGCGATCTCCGTAAAGAACAAGTCAAATGCGGTGGCGCGGGTGTGGCAACAGGTGACAGGGACAGCTCCGCCAAACGAAGGACAGCCGACCCCGGACGCAGCCGTAACCGAGGGGCGCCGCGGCGCGTTGTGCTGCGTGACGGCCGTGGCGGGGAAGACCCCCGAGCCCCCACCACGGCCGCAGAACTTCTCCCCCGGGTTACGCGAGCCCAGCGCGCTCCAGCGCCTGCGTACCCGCACGCAGGGCCGTGATCCGCTCCTCCAGCGTGAAGCCGGCCGGCGCCAGTGTGAGCGTGGTGACCCCGGCAGCCGCGTAGGCCTGCATCCGCTCCGCGATGCGATCCACCGGGCCGAGCAGCGTGGTCGAGTCGATCAGCTCGTGCGGCACCGCGGCCGCCGCGCCCTCCTTGTCGCCGGACAGGTACTTGTCCTGGATCTCGGCCGCTTCCTTCTCATAGCCCATGCGCTGGGCGAGCTGGTTGTAGAAGTTCTGCTTGCGGCTGCCCATGCCGCCCACGTAGAGGGCGGTGTACGGGCGGAACATGTCCGCGAGGCCGCTGACGTCGTCGCCCACAGCGAGCGGCACCGTCGGGACGACGTCGAAGCCCTCCATCGTCTTGCCCGCCTTCTCGCGCCCCGCGCGCAGGTGGCGGATCGCGGTGTCCTCCAGGTGCTCGGCCGAGGGGAAGATCAGCAGGGCGCCGTCGGCGATCTCGCCGGTCTGCTCCAAATTCTTGGGGCCGATCGCGGCGACGTACAGCGGGATGTGCTCGCGCTGCGGGTGGACGGTGAGCTTGATGGGCTTGCCCGGGCCGCCCGGCAGCGGAAGCGTCCAGTGCTCGCCCTCGTAGCTGAGGCGCTCGCGCGTCATCGCCTTGCGGACGATCTCGACGTACTCGCGGGTGCGGGCAAGGGGCTTGTCGAACTTGACGCCGTACCAGCCTTCGGAGACCTGCGGCCCCGAGACACCGAGGCCCAGGCGGAAGCGCCCGCCGGAGAGCGAGTCGAGCGTGGCGGCCGTCATGGCGGTCATCGCGGGCTGCCGGGCCGGGATCTGGAAGATCGCGGACCCGATGTCGATGCGTGCGGTCTGCGCGGCCACCCAGGACAGCACCGTCGCGGCGTCCGAGCCGTAGGCCTCCGCGGCCCAGCAGACCGCGTAGCCGAGCTTGTCCGCCTCCTTGGCGACGGCGAGGTTGTCCGCGTCCATCCCCGCGCCCCAGTAGCCGAGGTTGATCCCGAGCTGCATGGCCGAATCCCCTTACTGAGCAGTAACGTCCCTGTGCCGGGGACTGTAGCGCGTGGCCCCGCACGCCGTCAGGGGCGGGCGGACCGGGTGACGGACTCGGCTGGTTGTTCAACGGGACACCAGTTTGTCCACAGCCCCTCACGCCACTGGAGCACGGCCAGTAACCTCAGCGCCCATGGAGCAGAGGCATCTCGGCCGCACCGGCCTTCGCGTGTCCCGGATCGGACTCGGCACCCTCACCTGGGGGCACACCCAGGAGAGCGACGCCGCCGACCTGTTGAAGGTGTTCTGGGAAGCGGGCGGCAACCTCGTCGACACGGCCGATGTGTACGGGGACGGGGAAGCGGAGTATCTGCTCGGCCGACTCATAGAGCGGCTCGTGCCGCGGCGCGACCTGATCATCGCGACCAAGGCGGGCAGCGTGCCCGACCCCGACCGGCGCTTCGACGGCTCGCGGGGCCACCTCCTGTCCGCGCTCGACGCGTCCCTGGCCCGCCTGGGGACGGATTACGTGGATCTGTGGCAGCTGCACGCCTTCGACCCCTGCACGCCCCTGGACGAGACGCTCCAGGCCCTCGACATAGCCGTCAGCAGCGGCCGGGCGCGCTATGCGGGCATCTCGAACTTCTCCGGCTGGCAGCTCGCCAAGGCGGCGACGTGGCAGCTCGCGGCCCCAGGGACGCGGACGCGCCTTGCCAGTACGCAGATGGAGTACTCCCTGCTGCAGCGCGGCGTCGAGCGCGAACTGCTGCCCGCGGCGATGGACCTGGGTGTGGGCCTGCTGCCCTCGTCACCGCTCGGCCGCGGTGTGCTCACCGGGAAGTACCGCCACTCCACCCCGGCCGACTCGCGCGGCGGCTCCGAGCATCTGGCGCCGTTCGTCGCGCCCTACCTCGACGATGCCGCGAGCCGCATCGTCGACGCGGTCGCCACGGCCGCGGACGGCCTCGCGGCCACGCCCCTGCACGTCGCCCTCGCCTGGGTGCGCGATCGCCCGGGAGTGACCGCGCCGATCGTCGGCGCGCGCAACGCGCAGCAGCTCACGGCCGCATTGTCAGTGGAGACCCTTAGTCTTCCTGACGAGATCTGCCAGGCGCTCGACGATGTGTCGGCGCCCGTGCACCGCTACCCCGATCACGACTGGAGCACGCTGTGAGTACGGAGCCGGAAACCGCTGCCGCGCAGGAAGCGGAGGCCGCTGCCGCACAGGAGACCGGGGCACAGGCGCCGGAGGCCGCCGCACCGGAGGTCTCTGCACCGGAGACGGCCGCGGACGCGGCCGACACCGAAGACACCACCGAAGCCGCCACCGACGGTTCCACCGGTCCTGACGCCGCCGCCGAAAGCGCTGCCACCGAAGATGCCGCCGAGAGCGCCGAGAGCAAGGAGCTCTCGGAGACCGAGGCCGAGATCGCCGCCCAGCGGGAACTGCAGGAGCGGATCGCCGAGCGGAAGGCCGCCAAGCAGGGGCCTGTCGACGCCGGTGCCAAGCTCAGCGGCACGGCCGCCGATCTCCTTGCCGCCGTGCGAGCGGTGGAGAGCGGCGAGAAGCCGGCCGCCAGCGCCTTCCGCGAGCCCGAGCCCGCACCGCGCAAGGCCGCGCCCGAGCCCGTGCGGCGGCCGCAGCCCGTCGTGCAGGCCGCCTCGGGACCCGGCGACGAAGCCGTGGACGCGGTCCGTGCCGTGCTCGCCGATGGAGGGGCCCCGGCCGCGCTCGCCGAGCGGACGGCGGCGGCACTCGGCGAGGGCGCCGACGCCTTGCTGCGGGGCGACCCCTGGCAATTGCTGCGGGTCGGCGGCGTGCGCACGGAACAGGCCGACGGGTTCGCGCGGGCGCTGCTCGGCGCGGAGTGCGGGCCCGACGACGAGCGCAGGGGGCGCGCGATCACCGCCTGGCTCCTTGAGCAGGCTGCCGTCGCGGGACACACGGCCCTGGACGCGGCGGCGCTCACCGCGGCGCTCGGACAGCGTGCCGTGCCCGATCCGGACGCGGCGGTGCAGAGCGCCATCGCGGAGGGCGACATCCTGGTCTTCCAGGACGCCATCGAGACACCGGGAGCTCCGGCCCCCGTACAGAACGAAGAAGACGCCGAGGGCGAGGAGACCGAGCTGCCGGTCCGCGTCCTGGTCGGCCTCGAGCAGTACGCCCTCGCCGAGGAGAGCCTCGCCGACGGGATCGCCCGGGTGATCAACTCCCTGTCCAAGGAAGAGAGTTCGGGCCCGCAGACCGACGGCTGGGAGTCCGCAGCGGGCGAGGCGTCCGGTTCCACCGCCGAGCTGATCCGCGCGGTGGCAGGACACGGACTCGTCCTGCACACCGGCGGCGATGCGGCACGCGCCGAGCCCGCCGCGCTGGTCGCGGCCGCGGCCGGCCTCGGCCTGCGTGCGTGGGCGGCCACGCACAGCTCCACGGGACGGGACCGCGTCGCCGGGCTCACGGGCTCGGACGAGGCGGGCGCCGCAACTGTTGCGGGGCTGCTCTCCGGTGCGGAGGGCCCCGGACGGGACAGGGACGGAGCGCTCGCCCTCGACCTCCTGGTGGTCCTCGACGCGCCGCAGTTGGACGTGGAGAGCGCCGCGATGCTTGTGGAGTCCCTGCCGGACAGCGCCCGTCTGGTGCTGAGCGGCGACCCGGGAGTGCTGTGGTCGGCGGGCCCGGGGCGGGTCTTCGCCGATCTCCTCGCGGCGCGCTGCTGCCCGCAGGTCGTCTCGCGCGTCCCGGACCCCGGCCCCATCGGGGAGCTGGTCTCCGGCATCGGCATCGGCGAGCTGAACCAGGTCGAGGCGCCTGGCAAGGAAGTCGTGATCGTCCCCGTGCGCGACGCGGGCGAAGCGGTCCACCGCACGGTGCAGCTCGTGGCGGACTCGGTGCCCCGGGCGATCGGGGTGCCCACGGAGGACACCCAGGTCATCACCCCCGGGCACGGCGGCGCCGCCGGCACACGCGCGTTGAACACCGCGCTCAAGGAGCGGCTGAACCCCGGCCCCGGCCGGTTCGGCGGCTTCGACCCCGGCGACCGCGTCGCCCACGTCCCGGCGCCCGGGCGCACGACCCTCGGCCGGGTCCTGCGGGCCGACGCGGAGGGGCTGCACCTGGAGTGCGACGGCGACCCCGTCGTCGTACCGAAGGAACAGGTGGAGCAGACGGTGCGGCATGCCTGGGCGCTCACCGCGCACCAGGCCGTGGGCCTGAGCTGGCCCGCGGCCGTCGTGGTACTGCCCGGCGACGCCACCGCGGCCCTGAGCAGGCCCTGGATCTACACCGCGTTCAGCCGCGGCGAGCGGCATCTCTCGGTGGTCCAGGGCGCGGAGCAGGCGCTGCCGCGCGCCGTGGCGGAGATCCCCGCGAAGGCCCGCACGACGCGCCTCCAGTCCCTCCTGCGCCCGCAGGTGCCCGCCACGTCCTGAGCCGAACCGTCCCGCGCTTCCGGGTGGCCGCCACGTTCACCGGCGCCCGGAAGCGGCGGGGCACGGCCGGGAAGGCCGCGACGCGCGCCTGAGCGGTCAGCGATCGGCGTCCAGGGGGCTTCTGTCGTCGTCGACGTCGACCGCGTCCACCTCATCAGCGTCGTCGACGTCATCGACCTCGTCGAGTTCCTCGAGGACCGCCACGGCGTCGGGATCGACGCGGACATGGACGTCGGCGTCGACAGCGTCGACACCGTCGTCGTCCGGTTCGTCGTCGAAGACCGCGCTGACGTCGAAGCGGCACACGACCCGGTGCGGATCAGCCTGGTCGAAGGGGGCGTCGAGCCACTCCCCCGGTTCCGCCGGCTCGTCCGCCGCGGTGACCCAGAGCGTGGAGTCGCCCTCCTCCAGGCCGAACTCCTTGTGCCGCGAAGCGATTTCGTCCGGTTCGAACTCCCCGAAGAGCACGCCGAGGGCGGCATGCACACTGCTGCCCGCCGCGGCTGCCGCGGGCCCTTCGCCCGCCGTGTCCGCGTCGAGGTCCGCGACCCGCTGGGCCTGCGCGAGGAGCCGCTGCGGCTCCGCCACGGCGTAGTCCCTGCGGATCAGCACGCTCAGTGCGTTCGCGTCCTCCGGGCCCTGGTACGGCGGCAGCACATCGCTGTCCGAGCCGGGGATCTCGAAGGGAGTGACCTCGTCATAGCGGTCGTAGAGGAGCTCGTCGTACTCCTCGGCGGCGGCGGCCAGCTCGTTGAACGCTTCGTAGACGGCCGGGTCGTCCTCCCCCGACCTGCGTTCGACCGCGGCAAGGTGACGGTCGAGCGCGGTCTTGACCGCCTCGGCGGCGGCGCGTACCTCGGCAGCGGTGGGCTGCGCAGCATCAGACATAGTGCAGACGCTATCCGTACCGGGCCCGTACTTGCACAATAGATGCGATGCCGGAATACGAATTTGTCGACGTGTATGTGCCGCGCGGGGTCACCCGCAAGGAAGCAACGCGCCTGCTGACGGACCACGCAGAGTACGGACACTGGGAGTTGGACCGCCTGAGCCTGCACGCAGACGGCAGCCGCAGAGTGCGGCTGAAGCGGCGGATCATCCGCCAGCTGCGGGCGACCTGGTGATATGAGACAGCCAGAACGGAGGGCGCCCGACCATGCGGACACCCTCCGTTCTCCGTACCTGATCAGGCGGCGACGCGCCCCCTGATCAGGCGGCCGACCGCGCCCTGCGGTACAGCACCGTCCCCGCGAGCAGCATGCCCGCGCCCACCGGCAGCACTACACCCATCGGCAGGTCGCTGCCCGTCTGAGCGAGCGATTCCGAGCCCTTCGGCTGCGTGACGAC
Organism: Streptomyces sp. NPDC056486; assembly: GCF_042795295.1. NCBI lineage: Bacteria > Bacillati > Actinomycetota > Actinomycetes > Kitasatosporales > Streptomycetaceae > Streptomyces > Streptomyces sp. NPDC056486. The sequence continues at coordinate 7,602 of NZ_JBHTSF010000052.1, read as the reverse complement.
CTGCGTCCCCGGCTCGTTCGGCATCGCCCGGTCGTCCACCGGCTTCTCGCCCGATGTGCCGGGGTTCCCCGGCTCTCCCGGGCTGCCGGGCTCCCCCGGGTTGCCCGGCTCTCCCGGGTTCCCAGGCTCCCCCGGGTTCCCAGGCTCCCCCGGGTTGCCCGGCTCCCCCGGCTCCCCCGGGTTCCCAGGCTCCCCCGGGTTGCCCGGCTCCCCCGGCTCTCCCGGATTCCCCGGGGACCCGTCGCCCGAGTCGTTGGCACAGTCGTTGCCGGTGGTCGCGTTGCCGAGGCCGCCGATGGTGACGCTGTTGCCGCAGACGTTCACCGGTGCGTCGACCGGCAGCTGAATGTCGTTGCCCGAACCGACGCCGGGCGAGTTGCTGCTGTGCCCGTGCGCAGAGGACCCGCCGCCCGAGGGCTTGTGCGAGCCGCTGCCACCTCCGTGCGAGGTGTTGGCGCAGCTGTTGCCCGCCGCGGGGTTGAGCACCCCGACGACGTTGACGGTGTTGCCGCAGACGTTCGCCGGCACGTGCACCGGGAGCTGGACCGAGTTGCCGGACAGCACGCCCGGAGAATCCGACGCGCCCCCGCGGGCGCCCGAGTCGGCGTGCGCGTAGCCACCGCTGATGGCGAGTACGCCCGTCGCGGCCGCCACCGTGATCAGGCCTTTACGAGTGACCTGTCGCATAGGTTTTCCCTGCCTTATGACCTTCAGGAATGCGTACGCGCCTTGGGACACGTACACGGAATGCCCGAAGGCCCCGGAGTGCAATGCACACACTCCGGGGCCGACGGACTCAGACCCTCATGGGGTGAGTCACGCCAACGTCAGACGTTGGCGCAGGTGTTGCCGAAGGCGGGGTTCAGCAGCCCGATCACAGAGACCGTGTTGCCGCAGACGTTCACCGGCACGTGGACCGGAGCCTGCACGACGTTGCCCGAAAGCACGCCGGGAGACTTCACGGCGGCACCCTGGGCACCGGCGTCGGCAGCAGCGATACCCGCACATGCGAGCACGAGACCACCAGTGGCAGCCGCAGCAGCGACGACCTTCTTGATCATTGTTCCTCCTCGTTGGCAATGCGATCCCAGCCGCGGACCGCACCACCTGTAACGAGGAGGAGGCAATGGGGCTACGAGCCTATGGTCCCTTTCACTCTTTTCAGTCAAGTACGTACGCGCTGACGATTATTGGAGTTTCGTTTAAGCACGTATTTCCACCGCGTTTCCCTCGCCGAAGGGCGCGTGGACCGGCGTTCAGGACGCGTCGATGAACCGGTCGAGCACGCGCACACCGAACTTGAGGCCGTCCACGGGCACCCGCTCGTCCACACCGTGGAACATGCCCGCGAAGTCCAGCTCCGGCGGCAGCTTCAGCGGCGCGAAGCCGAAGCCGCGGATGCCGAGGTCGTCGAAGGACTTGGCGTCGGTGCCCGCGGAGAGCATGTACGGCACGGCGCGGGCGATCGGGTCCTCGGCCTGGAGCGCCGTCTGCATGGCGTCGACGAGCGCGCCGTCGAAGGTGGTCTCCAGGGCCTTGTCCGCGTGCACGTCCGTGCGCTTGACGTTCGGACCGAGGAGCCGGTCGAGGTCGGCGAGGAACTCCTCCTCGTACCCCGGCAGGAAGCGGCCGTCGACGTGCGCCGTCGCCTGCCCCGGGATGACGTTGACCTTGTAGCCCGCGCCCAGCTGGGTCGGGTTGGCGGTGTTCTTCAGGGAGGCGCCGATGAGCTTGGCGATGCCGCCGAGCTTGGCGAGCGTCTCGTCCATGTTCTCGGGGTCGAGCTCGGTGCCGAGCGCGTCGCCGAGCTCGTCGAGGAAGTGCCGCAGCGTCTTGGTGACGCGCACCGGGAACTTGTGCCGCCCGAGCCGGCCCACGGCCTCGGACAGTTCGGTGATGGCGTTGTCCTTGTGGATCATCGAACCGTGACCCGCGGTGCCGTCCACGGTCAGCTTCATCCAGTGCATGCCCTTCTGGGCCGTCTCGATGAGATAGAGCCGCAGGTCCTCGTTGACCTGGAAGGAGAAGCCGCCGACCTCGCTGATGGCCTCCGTGACGCCCTCGAAGAGCCCCGGGTGGTTGTCGACGAGGTAGCGCGCGCCGTACGTGCCACCGGCCTCCTCGTCGGCCATGAAGGACAGCACGATGTCGCGCGGGGGCTTGCGGCCGGTGCGCATGCGCTCACGGACGACCGCGAGGGTCATCGCGTCCATGTCCTTCATGTCGACGGCGCCGCGGCCCCACACACAGCCGTCCGCGATCTCGCCGGAGAAGGGGTGGTGCGTCCAGTCCTGGGCGTTCGCCGGCACGACGTCGGTGTGGCCGTGGATGAGCAGCGCGGGCCGGGAGCGGTCCTCGCCCTCGATGCGGGCCACGGTGGAGGCCCGGCCGGGGTGCGATTCGAAGATCTGCGGTTCGAGCCCCACCTCGGCGAGCTTCTCCGCGATGTACTCGGCGGCCTTGCGCTCGCCCGGGCCCGAGTGGTCTCCGTAGTTGCTCGTGTCCATGCGGATCAGATCGCGGCAGAGATCGACGACCTCGTCCTCGCCGGTGACGGGCCGCGACCGGTCCGCCTCGCCCGCCCTGTCGGCCCTGCTCGACTCGCTCACGGTGGTTCCTCCCGCTATCGCTCCTGCTGGTCCTCCTCATCCTCCCGCGCCGACCCCTCGACACCCAAGGCCGGGCACCCGCCGTCATACGCCGTTCACGCGTATGACCTGCGTGATCGCCCGGGTGATCGGAGGCCCCCGAATGTTTGCTATGGTTTTCCACGTCGCCGCGGGAAACCGCGAGAGACCACCGGTCCGGGTGGCGGAATGGCAGACGCGCTAGCTTGAGGTGCTAGTGCCCTTTATCGGGCGTGGGGGTTCAAGTCCCCCCTCGGACACCAATGATTGACCAACAGAGCGCTGGTCGGGAGCAATCCCGGTCGGCGCTTTTTGTTGTCCGTGACGACTCCGGGGTCGGCTTCGGCCCAGGACAACGGCAACGGCAACGGGCGGAGTCTCTTTCGGCCGCAGCCGCATGCGCCCGGGATCAGGACGCGAAGGCGCACCGGCTTGCGTCATGCCCAACTCACGCCTGCCCCAGCTATTGACGCTTGTTTGCTGGAGTTTTACGTTCCTCGACATCTGAGAGCGCTCTCACGACGCCCTTCCCGTCATGACTTCGAGGTGCCGTCCATGCCAGACGCCCGCTTACGATCCGCCTTTCACCACAGACCGGCCGCCGCCGTGGCGCTGGCCGCCGCACTTGTCGCCGTCGGTCTCGGTCCCGCCGCCACTCCGGCGGCGGCCGCCAACGTCCCGGTCGGCTCAGGCAGTTACTCCGACACCCGCCCCGCGGGAACCTCCGGGCCCACCACCAACACCGGCACCCCGGTGACCCCCAAGGTCACCCCGGCCGCCAAGGACAAGCCGGTCCCCACCAACGACTGGTGGTCCTCCCTGGCCTTCCAGCGGTACGGCGACAACCCGTACTCCACCCCGATGTACGGGCACCCCCTCACCTACCAGGCCACCGCCGGGGGCCTGGAGGTCGGCTACCCCACCACCCCCGCGGTCGTCGGCGATGGCCGCCAGTACGAGTACGCGCACAAGCGCGACCTCACCCTCGGCCTGACCGGACTCAACTCCCCGGACACGAAGGCCGACGCCTGGTCCGACTGGACCGTCACCCCCTACTGGTCGGACGGCACCCGCACCCTGCGCACCACCATCGGCCACGGCCTGCCCTTCGTGTACGCCAAGGGCTCGGGCGGCAACGCCCAGATCACCACCGCCGCGGCGCCGACCGTCTTCGCCGACCAGGGCAACGTCCTCGGCATCACGGTCGGGGGCCACCACTACGCCCTCTTCGCGCCGAGCGGCAGCGACTGGACCGTCTCGGGATCCACGGTCACCGCGGGTCTGGGCGCCAAGGACTACTTCTCGCTCGCCGTCCTGCCGTCGACCGACGCGCTCGCCACGTACAAGAAATACGCCTACAGCTTCGTCACCGGCTCCAAGGCCACCTGGTCCTCCACTGCGGGATCGGTGAAGGCGAACTACACCCTCACCACCCAGGCGCAGGAAGGCAGCGAGACCGGCACGCTCCAGGCGCTCTACCGCCACCAGTGGCTGCACTCGGCCGATCCGCTGACCTCCTACACCTACGTGTCGCCGCGCGGCACGATGAAGGTCCGCGAGGGCACGGCCTTCACCACCACCCAGAAGTCGTCGTCCGTCCTGCCCGCCCTGCCGAAGTCCTCGGGCGTCGACCGGGCGCGCCTGAAGACGTACCTCGACGAGGTGGCGAACGCGGCCGACCCGTTCTCGGGCGCCACCGACACGTACTGGACGGGCAAGGCACTCGGCAGGATCGCCCAGCTCGTCCCGGTCGCCGACCAGATCGGTGAGACCGCCACCCGCGACAAACTCCTCGGCTTGCTCAAGGGCCGGCTCCAGGAGTGGTTCACGGCCGGGGGCGCGAGCGAGTTCTCGTACGACAAGGACTGGAAGACCCTGACCGGCTACCCGGCGTCGTACGGGAGCGACACGGAACTCAACGACCACCACTTCCACTACAGCTACTACGTCTACGCGGCGGCGATCGTCGCCCAGTACGACCAGGCCTGGGCCGCCGACTCGGCGTGGGGCGGCATGGTGAAAACCCTCATCAAGGACGCGGCCAACCCCGCCCGCGGCGAGTCGGCCTTCCCCTTCCTCCGCGGCTTCGACGTCTACGCGGGCCACAGCTGGGCGTCCGGGCACCAGGGCTTCGCCGCGGGCAACAACCAGGAGTCGTCGTCCGAGTCGACCAACCTCAGCGCGGCCCTGGTGCTCTGGGGGTCGGCCACCGACAACGCCGAACTCCGTGACCTGGGCGCCTACTTGCTGACCACCGAGTCGGAGGCGATCGCCCAGTACTGGTTCGACGCCGACGAGCAGGTGTTCCCCTCCGGCTTCGGCCATGACACGGCCGGGATGGTGTGGGGAAGCGGAGCGGCATACGCGACGTGGTGGACGGCCAACCCCGAGGAGATCCACGGCATCAACGCCCTGCCGGTCACCGGGGGATCGCTCCACCTGGCCGGGCACAAGTCCGCGATCCGACGCAACCTCGCCGAAATGGTGCGGGAGAACGGCGGCCCCGCCGTCGAGTGGCGCGACATCCTCTGGGAATTCGAGTCGCTCGCCGACCCGGCCGCGGCCAAGTCCAAGTGGGATGCGGGCAACGCCGGTTACACGCCCGAACAGGGAGAGTCCAAGGCGCACACCTACCACTGGATCAACACCCTGGACGCGCTCGGCGCCCCCGACACGACGGTGACGGGCGACATCCCCACATCGGCGGTCTTCTCCAAGGGGACGGTACGCACCTACGCGGCGCACAACTTCGGCGCCTCGCCCCGCACGGTCACCTTCTCCGACGGTGCGACCCTCACGGTCCCGGCCCGCTCCACGGCGACGGGCACCGGAACGGGCGGCGGCGACCCGGACCCCGACCCGCCCACGGGGAACGTCTTCCAGCTCCGTTCCGGAGGCACGCTCACCACGGCGACCGGGGCCACGGCAGGCAGCGACACCCTCGCTTCGGCGGGCGGCGCGAACCACGACGGCACGCCGAACCAGCCGCAGGTCTACGAGGCGAAGAAGGTCAACGGCACCCTCACGGCGGGCAAGTCCACGGCCTTCCGCCTTCAGGTGGACGCGGGAACCGCGGTCGGCCTCGGCCAGCAGGCCAGGGTCAGCTACGACCTCACGGGCGACGGCACCTTCGACCGGACGGAGACCTATCAGTACTTCGCGACTGATCCGGTGACCGGCTGGGAGGCGTACGGCGAGGGCCGTGGCCTCAAGTCGGCGACGGGCTCACTGGGGAACCTGAAGAATGGGACGGTACGCCTGGAGGTGTGGTCGGCGATCGGCAACGGCCCGGCAAAGCTCAGGACCGGGACGGCCGATTCGACGCTGACGATCCCGTTCGGCTAGCTGCCTCGTCCCATCGGCTCAGCAGGCTGTTTCACAGGGATATGGCCCCGGTCAGCAGCGCCGCGGCGGTCATGACCAGGGTCGTACCGAAGGCCCAGCGGAAGATGAAGCGCTGGTGCTCGCCGAGTTGTACGCCGCTCATGCTGACGAGGATGAAAGTGGAGGCAGTGAGAGGGCTGAGCGGAAACCCGGTGGTCATCTGGCCGAGAATCGCGGCGCGGGCGATCTCGGCCTGGTCGGCACCGAATCCGGACGCCGTGTGGGAGAGCACGGGCAGCACGCCGAAGTAGTAGGCGTCCGGGGTGAAGGCCAGGCTCAGCGGCATACCGGTGACGGCGACGAGAGGCGCCAGATGCCCGCCGAGGGAGTCGGGCACGACCGAGACCAGGGCCTCGGCCATCTCGGAGATCATCTTCGTGCCGGTGAGAACTCCGGTGAACACGCCTGCGGCGAAGATCATCGTGATGACGAGCACCACGCTCTTGGCGTGCTTCTCCAGGAGCTCCTGCTGCCCTTCCCAGGTGGGGCGGTTGACGAGGAGGGCGAGGGCGAAGGCAAGGGCGAACAGCACGGGAAGCGGCATGAGTTCGATGACCAGCGCCACGATCAGCGCGACGGTCAGAATGCCGTTGAACGCGGTGAGCAGGACAGGGGGACGTGCCTCAGTCGTCACCGCAGGAGTGCCCGGTCCGTCTCCCGGCGTCCGGGAGACGGCCTGCTCGCCCTCCGCCCCCGCGTTCCGCTGCCCGGCGCCCCCAAGACGCCGGCGCTCACGCCGGCCGATCCAGTAGGAGGCGAGCAGTACCCATACGACACCGCACGCCATCGCCGGCAGTACCGGCGTGAAGACCTCCGCACTCTCCAGCTTCAGCGCCGCCATGGCCCGCACCGTCGGCCCGCCCCACGGAACCATGTTCATCACGCCCGCGCCCAGGCAGACGACGCCGGACAGCACCAGCGGGCTCATGCCCAGGCGCTTGTAGACCGGCAGCAGGGCGGAGACGGTGATGAGGAAGGTCGACGCGCCGTCGCCGTCGAGCGCCACACACATCGTGAGCACGGCGGTGCCGACCGCGATGCGTGCCGGATCGTTCCGCGCCAGACGCAGGATCCGGCTGATCAAGGGGTCGAAGAGCCCGGCGTCGACCATCAGCGTGAAGTAGAGGACCGCGAAGGCGATCATGATGCCGGTGGGGGCCACGGTGATCAGCCCGTCGAGGATCATGCTGCCCATGTCGTCGGCGAAGCCGCCGATCAGGGCCGCGAGGACAGGCAGCAGCACCAGTGCCACCAGTACGGAGACCCGCTTGGTCATGGTGAGCAAGAGGAACAGGCCAATAGTGGAGAACCCCAGCACTGCCAGCATGGTTGTCGCTCACCTTCTCGTTCGCCTTCTCGGCACCGGCTCCTGACACGGAGCCCTGGAAGCCCCGGCGGCCCGCACTGCGGATGAGTTTCGAAGGGGCAGTGGATCGGCGTCCAGCATCAAACCGAGATCTATCCATGCGGTCTGCGCATCAATGCCCCGCGAACCCCCTAGGGCGTGTCTTCAAAGTGGGCGGAGCCAGAGGAGTGTTGATGCCAGGGTGACGGCGGCTTTGAAGGACGTCGCGGTTTTTTCGTAACGGGT